>DRHN01000144.1 GCA_011049595.1 Spirochaetota bacterium
GTGCTATCGGACTCATTCTCGTGGTGCTGGTGCTTTCAATCTTTCTCAATTTGAGGACCGCTTTCTGGGTTGCCATCGGTATTCCGGTTGCAATGCTGGGGACTTTTTTCGTGTTGCCCTTTTTTGATTCATTTCTCGACAGTATTTCCCTGATGGCTTTGATACTTGTGGTCGGCATAATCGTTGACGACGGTATAATAATATCGGAAAATATAGCCCGCAAGCGGGAGATGGGTTACCCGCCGCTCAAGGCCGCGTCGGAGGGGGTGCGCGAAGTATTTCTCCCTGTCCTGACCACCGTTCTTACTACATTTTTGGCGTTCTCGCCGATGTTCTTTATGAAGGGCATGATGGGTAAATTCATCTATGTCATTCCCCTTGTTGTGAGCCTTGCTTTATTTATCTCGCTGTTCGAATCGGTATTCGCGCTGCCCGCTCATTTGAAGAGGGGAATGGAAAAGATAATAATCCGGCAGGCTGCCAGAGAAAGGAAGAATGCCGCAAGATCAAGTAAAAAAGGTTCCACGGTCCGTGAAGCTGTCGGGGCTGAAAGAGTAGCAGTCCGCAAGTGGTTTGACTGGCTCAGAAAGTTTTACAAAAAGCTGTGCTATCATTTCCTGCGGGTGCGCTACATCCTCGTAGTGCTGTTTTTTGCTGTTCTTGTCGGTACCGTCTGGTACGCGAAAAACAACATGGAATTTCTCCTTTTTGACAGTAGTACCTCTGACCGTTTTTATATTGGTGTTGAACTGCCGACCGGTACATCACTCCTGGCCACCGAAGAAAAGGTAAAAGAAATTGAAGCCTTGATTCAGGGACTGCCTGAAGAGGAATTGAAGACCTTTTTGACACGCATCGGTACACTGGGATGGGTCGGAACGGGTGAAAACTACGCTGCCTTAATGGTGGGCCTCACCCCCTTTTCCGAAAGGACCAGGAACATCAATGAGATAATTGAGGATATTCGTTACAAAGCAAACAAGCTCGAAGGGTTCGATAAACTCGTTTTTGACATTGACGCGGGCGGTCCGCCAGTCGGCAAGCCGATATTTCTCCGAGTGATCGGCCCGGACGACGAAATGAGGACGAAACTCACAAACCGCATCGAAAATTTCCTGATGAATGCCGAAGGTGTAAAGGACATCGATAGAAACGACAAGCTGGGGAAACAGCAGGTAGAGATCAAGTTCGCCTACAACAAACTCGCGAGACTGGGGCTTACCGTTGCCGATGTCGCGCAGAATGTGCGTATTGCCTATGACGGGCAGGTGGTGACGAGCATGCGCGACGGTGACGAGGACATTAAATTCCGCGTGATACTTTCGGAAAAAGCCCGTAAGAATGTGAATTTCCTCACGAGACTTTCGATACCGAACCGACAAGGGCGACTTATAAAGCTGGGTGAAGTGGCAAGTCTCAAGACAAGCCCGGGCCTCAACGCGTATCATCATTTTGACGGTGAGCGGACGATAACGATACAGGCCGATATCGTTCAGGATGTTACGTCGCCGTTAGTGGTTACCCAGGCAATGATGGAGCAGTTCGATATGGAAAAGGATTATCCCGGAATGCGGATCAAGATAGGTGGTGAAGCCGAAGAGAGCCAGAAAGCATGGTTAAACCTCCTTTTTTCGTTCCTGGTCGCGTTTATCGGAATATACTTCCTTCTGGTCCTTCTATTTAATTCCTTTTCCCAGCCTGTACTCGTTCTTATAGCCATACCCTTCGGGATCGTGGGGGTGATAATAGCCCTGGCCCTGCACAACGAGCCTCTCACTTTTCTGGTAATGATAGGCGTGATCGGTCTTGTGGGTGTTGTTGTGAACGACTCGCTTGTCCTTGTAAGCCGCATAAATGAACTGAGTAAAGAAAGGCCTGCCGGAAAATTGAAGAAACGGGAGCTCCGGGAGCACAATCTCCGGATTATAGCTGAAGGTACTTCCGACCGGCTGCGGGCAATAATCCTGACCACGCTCACGACGGCTGCGGGCCTTTTGCCCCTCGCCTATGGGATCGGAGGGGAATCATTGTGGATGTCTCCTATGGCTCTCGCACTGGGTTACGGGCTTATTTTTGCCACCCCGCTTACACTGGTCCTCATACCATGTATGTACGCGATAGGAATTGATCTGAGGAAAGTTTTTTCACGAAAGAAAGTTTTTGAGAGCGCGTAATAACGCTTTTTAGTACCGGCAGGAGGCAGCAATATAAAAAACAGGTTGGTGATAATCAAATTCCGGTACTTTCTAAGGGAACAACAAGTACTAATTTTC
The DNA here is from genome assembly GCA_011049595.1 of Spirochaetota bacterium. GTDB lineage: Bacteria > Spirochaetota > B62-G9 > B62-G9 > DRHN01 > DRHN01. The sequence continues at coordinate 2,274 of DRHN01000144.1, forward strand.
AAATCTATATGATTTCATTTGGGCGGAGGAAAATGAAAAAACTTCGCCTCTACTCTCACTTCCCGCTGATCGGCTTGACGGCGCCCGTGTGAAACTGGATTTCGACATGAACCTTCATTTTAAGCGGTACAGACGGTAATAGATTTTTTAAACAAAATTTCGATCTTTGACACTCTTTCCCCGGAAGAGTTGCACCATTATCAACAGGTTCTTTCCCCATCCGGTCAATTTTTCGTTGCCCTCTTTTGTCACAAGAAAACCATTCTCAAACCTGAAACCGCCGAAAGGGGCCAAAACCAGCGGGATATAGATATTAAAAACCATGTCCGGCTGTAAGACCAGAAACCAGTTACTATTCCTCCAGGACCCAGCAGTGATCACAATACGTGTCACCATAGGCGATCTCGTGCTCACGGACGACCTTTAAATTGGGGTGAACTTTTTTGAATGCTTCAAAATCAGTGTCGCAGTACTTTTTGCAAACTTCAGGAATGCCGTAATCTTTATAAACTTCATAGGTGGGGCACCGGTTGAATTTCACCTTGATATGCGTGTCCGATTCTTCAACAATATTAAAAATTTTATTGTTTTCTGAATCTGACTTTAAAGATTCCTTGAATTTCGGAAAACGCTCCTCCATTGGTATTTCAAGATAGGGTTCTGAAAAATGATCATTTGAATAATTCTGATATGCTTTTCCAATAATATCGAGGGCTTTTTCTTCTCCCAGCACAGCGATCATTTCTTTGGCAAAATACACAGCTAATTTGATTTCATTTTTTGCTTTTTCATAGACAGGATCCTTCATAATTTACTCTCCTTTTTATCTTAATTTTTTTATAAAATCATCTCTTTTATATACTGTACTCATTACTTAACAGGATCATGTTCCGGGATGAACGGGCTTTCGTATGAATAGGGACAGCACTACACCTACCGCAGGCAGTACCGCTGTCAGCATGATTATTTCCCGGTATCCGTTCAAGATGTCGTATGCGGCACCTATTGGTAATGGGCCGAGCGCCGAGCCGACAATTACGATGACCCACATGATCCCGGAAACGCTGCCTATGTACTTCCTGCCGAACAGAAACGGCCTGAGTACGGTGACACTGAGAAAAATAACTGCCTCGGAAACACCTGAAAGTACAGCAAAAACGTAAGCCATTTTTGTACCGGAAAGGAACACCAGCATAACCGATGCTGCGCACTGGGCAGCCAGCGCGGCAGTCAGCACGAACTGAGGCCGCTTCAGCCTGTCTAGGAACAGCCCCACCAGTACTGTTGCCGCGAAACCGACCAGAGGCTTGGCGCTTAAAACCTGCGCGGCAAAGGCGCTCGAATACCCGCGTTCCGCCATTATGGAAATGAAATGAAATATCAACCCGGTACCGACGAGTGAGAACTGAAAGATACAATAAGAAAGGCCCCAGAACACCCATGTCCGCACTGCCTGTCCCTGTGTGAACGAATCTTCTTCACCCTCAAAAGGCCCGGCCAGGTTGTCGCCCTTCCCCATACGACCATCCGGATTAAGACCCATGTCTTCGGGGCTGCTGACCATAAAAAGGAATACAACAGGGACATACACAATAAAGAGGCCCCCGGCCAGCCCGCGAAAGGCGTTCCGCCAGCCGATTGTATTTACCAGGTAATTGTTCAGCATCGGATACACAGCGGTCGACAGCGCGTAACCTAATCCCGTCAGCATGATAGCAAGGGCACGGCGCTTTACGAACCATCGCGGCGCAAGAGTGTCAGCTGACAGACTCAAAGTGCCCTGGCCTGCAAACCTGCCCAGGAAAAAACCCGCAAAAAGCATTATGGGATTCATCACAAAGCTGGACCAAAGACATGCAAGAGCAAGCAGCAGACCGGCTCCGATGCACATACGCCTTGCCCCGAAGCGGTCAACCATGCGCCCTATCACGGACATCAGGAACCCCGAAAAGAGCGTGGCCATCGTGTAAAGCAATGAGACGAGTGTGCGGCTCCACGCAAACTCCTGAATAAACGAGTCGATAAATATCGAGTAGGAATAAGTCTGCCCGGGTCCGGTGAAAAAAGCTGACCAGGCCGCTGTGAACAGTACGACCCATCCATAGAAGAACGGCGGGCGGTACCGGAGTACCGGCGGTCGTATTTTTCTGGTTTTAGTGGAGATCTGATCCTGCAAAAGTCGTTCCTTTCGTCTCCAGGATCACCGCATAAGACCTGTGCCTCCGCATGATCGATCCCGTGCATCTTTTAATAAGTATTACACTTATTGGCACAAAATTCAAATCCTTTGGTATATATATTACCAAATATCAATATAATTTATACAACAATGTTTCAAAAGCAATGGGAAGCTATAGGACGTGGTGGATCCGCAAAACTTACTCATTTAAGATTTATTCATTTTCCTAACAATTTCACCAAGACGTATTGCGATAATTTCCGCTCTCTTGTATGTGTCCGGATCGATTATTGGTAAATGTTCGTTCTTGATCTCATCCAAAAGACCATGTGAATCGACAACAGCCCCGGAGGTGCATTTTTCACCATAGCCGCATGTATAACATTGCGCGACACCTTCTGAGCGGAGGATTCCAATCGGAGGCGCCATGTAATTGGATCGAAATATATCCTGAATATAATCTTCCACGTGGTTGGGCCCATCGGCATCCGCGATTACGATTACATTGGCCTTCCCGAATAAGGCAAATCCATTTCTATGTCTTAAACTAAATGTTCGCTCTAAAAAGGCATGCCCAACAGCATTGATGGCCCCGTAATAATTCGGAGCTCCAAAAACAACGGCATCAGCTTCGAACATTTTATCCCGTAATTCTGCCCAATCATCATTCTGTACGCAAATATTATCCCCGGCACACTTGAGACATCCCTGACATCCCATGATATTTTTACCTTTTAAGGAAACATATTCAAATTGTTCTCCGCTGTTCTTCAAAATATATTTAACAAGCTCCTCGGTAACACCTTTGAGTAAAAACCCTTCTTCATTCCTCTCAACATTTCTCCCGCTTGCGCTGATCCCTAAAATGCCCACAGATCTCCTCCAATATTATTAGCCGGAACTTTGGCCCGTTTATTTTATCAAGATACGCCGCAATAAAATTATGGCAAGGACATTATCAAAGACATATTGTTGGGAAAAAGGCTCCCTCTGGGCTCACCCATAAGCTCCTTCGTATAAGATATCCATTTTATTATCTTATTGGTAACAATATCCAGAAGCCTTCTGGCAAACACGGGGTTTTCAATAACATCGATATATATGTTTGTGGGGCGCCGCTAAAAAACTCCCTGTATGTCCTGCCGATCCTGGGGAGCCAGTACCAGATATCGATGAGAGGGACCACCGGCACCCTGTCCGGTTTTTCAAAGTTTCTCTGCATCTCACAGCGTTTTTTCCGCTCATCAAGCTCCTTTGATGAAATATTGATATCGATAACGTTTTTTACCATCGCGCGTCCCTCATATACCCTGGCTTACAGATCTTTATATCATAATTTAATAAAAAAACATTATCTCAAAAACTATACCTAAGCAGATGCTAAATTGCCCGAATTATCCGGATAAAGGATCATTCCATGATCACTTTCCGCGCACCCATAAGGTCCGCCATAAGGCTGAGATCTTCAACATGATCACCAGGACAGAGAGCTGCATGGTGCCTGAAACCGCTGCTCATAATAGTCTCAAAGAAATCGTTGATCTGGTATTTTATCTGTATTAGAGCCTGGGGGGTCTGAATTCTTAAAGTAGGTACATCCAGGGCTTCTCCCCGCACGATCAGGAACTTGAAGCCTTCCGCATCATCTATGAATGAATCTAAAGTGTAGGTGCCGGGTTTCAGTGAAAATTCGAATGCAAGTGCGTCAGCGCCCCAGTCTTCTGCACAGTAGGTGAGATATATTTCATCGCTGGATCTCGATCCTCTTCAGCGAGTCCAATGTCTTCTGTTCATGCTCCGGATACAACCGCCACCATTCGAACCATCCGAATCCCAGAAGCCCCACCTTTGGTTTTACCGGTTCTCTCTTTTCGGACAACAGGTCCGGGTAGACACCGCTGTCATCCTTTAAATTCATCGTATAGGTCGCGTAATCTTTTTTCATTTCACTTATCCTTCAGTTTATTTATTGTTTTTTTCAGCAATGCCCTGGAAACTTTAACTTTTCTCTATTTTTGACAGAATGTTCTATTACGGGTAACATATTTATAAGAAAGCTGTCGTTTTTCGGTTAGAAAAGTAATCATAAATATTTCACGGGCAAATCGGGGGCTCTTCACGGTTTTTTTCCGTATATTGGTGAATCTCGAATTATAAAAAATCCTTAGGAGCTAATAAAGTATTTGATTATACAAAAGAGGATTTTACAAAAGATGATTAAAAATATGATTTCATTTTTGACACTGTTGGCAAAAGTTCATTTGCTAAATGCAAACCATTGTTAAAACCTGGTGGTGCTTATATTTCATCAGAATTAGGTTATATGTGGCATTTCACGCACCTCCGAGTCTTGATCCACTGCGCATAACTCCCCATGGTTCACTCGCACCCAACTCCAGAAAATCGTTCCCACTATGCTTTCCCTTTCACCACACGACACCTCGTGAACAGCCCCGCCGCCATCTTCTCTCTTAATGATCCGCCATCGTTTTACGGCACAGCCATCATGACATGACCACCGGCAAAGCCGGTGGGTTTTCAAGTTTTACTCAATAAGGGAGCTTGTTTACTTTCTTTAAGCATCACAGGAGGATTTTCAAAATGTGCTTGACTTTTAGCTGTTGTCTGATACAATTTTTTGCATCATATTAAATTCTCCTAAGTGTTTTATGTTTTGTTTTAATTCGCTACATTTAAACACTTAGGAGGTTTTTTGAAAAGCTTTTTTTTCTTATCGCTTAATTTGGGGTCCTACTAAATAATAAGGATGTCGGTTATGAAAAAGAAATTATTAGTTTTGATAATAATGTTAATTTGCATGTGCTTAATAGCGTTTATTATTTCATGCTCATCATCAACTTCTGATGATAACTCAAATCCTATAGTAATTCGGTTTTCGGTAAATCCTTATACATCCAGCCAGTATTTCAGTCCACGTACGCTCCAAAATATCTCTGATATTGTATACATTGATCTACGCGATGCTGTTCCAAGGATGAAAGTTATTTCAATGGCAGATTTTGCTGAAGGAACTGTTGAGATACAGGCAGACTATAATCAATCGGTTATAATCGGATTCATTAATCGCCCGACAATCGATACAATTCGACTTCTCGGCCGATTGATTATCCCTTCAGCTAGTCTTGACAGCATCCCAATAAGTGATTACGCTGCAAATATTATCGATTTAGGCACCTTATTAGAAACCATTGCAGGTTATGAGGCTACTAATTCTGAAACGGAAATAATTACTGATACAGGCTTAAGTCAACAAGCTCTGCAACATCAAGGAATCTTTGATGATACGGCTATCAAACTGCTGAACATAGATATAAACAACAATAACATTCTTGATACGGAGGAATCCTACCAAGAGGTACCCTTTTCATGGAAATTTTATAGTGATATACATGTATATTTCGTATCGAATGATTTAGATGTCCCCCCTGGCTTCGTTCTGAATAAAATCGATTTAGCAACTGGCACTCTTGACGCGCCAGTAAGCGGTTTCCGTATCCATGATGTCAAGTTTGTGTTTGAGGTAAGGGGTATACAACCCGACAATGCTATCCATACTGCTATACTTACATTTCCTGACGGTCCAACCTTGCTAGACCAAAATAGCCGGCCTATAAATTCAATTCCACAGCCGGTATTCCAGTCTTTAATTGAAGAGTCCGGTACTCAGATCGGTTATGCCGTTGGATTTTTTAACTATACTACACAGGGCCCGTTAGCCGATTATTTTATTTCAAACGATGTAGTACCTCTAATAAATGGAGACTATACCGTACAGCTTTGAAGAGGAACGCTCTTTATGGACAGGTGGCTTCTCGTATGATGTTTCTTCTGATGGCATATACCGTGGTACTCAAGACTATTGGGCGCATGAAAAGTAATATTTTCAAAGTATAAGGCTGTCAAAAAATGGTTTGTAATAATGTATTTCTTCACTTTTATATCCGGGCGAGTAATTTTAATTGGGAAAATTTTCTCAGTTAAAGTGAAGTATTAGATTGATAAATTATTATCACGCCACTGATGATTTATTCGAGAAAAAATGTCCTGATGTTAAGAAGAGAAGCTACTTTCTCCAGCCTATCACGGACATCACCGTACACCAGGGCCCCGTGGTGAGTGACCCCTTCGCTGCAGAGAGCGTAAAGATAATCCTTGACCGGGCTCTTCATCCTTACCATGAACTGGTGACCGTAAAAAGGTCTCACTTTTGAATCAAGCGCCTCCCCCCCCGAAATGAGCATCTTCCAGCCGTCTTTATCGTCTATCAGGCTCATAATAGTTAAATATCCGGGTTTTCCCATATACCTGTAAGAAGCGCCTTTTCCCTTGAAACCCCACTTTTCACCGGTAGGTGTGATAGTCACCTCACCCGGGTCACGGGCCAAAAGCGGGCTCGACCCGCCGTGGTGCACAAGGAGCATCGCGTCTTCCTTTACATCATACATCCCCCACTCAAAAAAACATGGAATGTCATCGGTCAAGAAATGAAGAATACACATGGACACAAGATTTCCCAGGTCTCCCTCGCAGGTGGCCATGATCCCTCTTTCCGTCAGGTGGCCTACCCCGTAGCATGGTGTTGTCCCGGTCTGAACATGTATAAGGTGCTGGCACAAATGGGAGAGTCCGTCCAGTTTGTACTTTTGCGCGAGCTTTTCCATTGCGAGCCCGAGCCTGCAGGCGTTTTTCATGTCATTACTGTCCGGCCCTTCAACCTTGTACATGCTCCGGGCTTTTTCAGCCAGCTCTGCCGCCTTTTTCCCCTCGATCTCATTCCATATTGAAACCAGCTCACTTACCTCGAGATAGGTAACGTTGGGGCCTATCTCCGATTTCAATTTAGTCTTGTCCATCTCCAGATCGTACATACCCTGAAAGGTGTGGCCTACGATCCCGAGATTTAAAAACCTTATTTTTTTTGCGACCGCGACTATGCGGACGTATTCGGCGACCTGTTTATAAATAGATGGGTCATCCAGTGAGCTGATCATCAGCTCAAATTTCCGGCCCATTTTCCTGAATGCGCCGGTAAGCTGTACCACGCCTACCACCCCGAAGGAGTGATGTGTAGCGTCCCTGTAATCGAGGTCTGCAGGGACATGGTTTTTCGGCTGTGTCAGCAGGATAAGGACCGGCACCCCCTGTATATAATCCAAAGTTTTAATAGGAAAGTAATCCGGAAAATATGTCCCTTCGCATATAACGAGCAGATCTATGTTCTCTTTCCTGAACATTTTACCCGCTTCTTCAGTCTTTTCAAGTGTGTCGGCCAGACCTGACCAGACTACATTGATCTCTTTATTCAGGCCCTCGTACAGACGCTTCATATCCTTTTCAACCTCTTTCTCGAGCCCGTCGTACATGCGCCAGTACTCGAAATACCCGCCCGTAAGCAAACCCACCTTGATCTCTTCAAGCATATTTTACCCCTTAAATAAAAATCAGAAATTCTATCCGGTCTTTTGTCGCTGTCTCAGTATCCGGTATCAGTCGGCCGAACTGCTGCGAGCAGTACCCTTTGTTTTCAATTTCTTCAGCGTTCTTAAAACTGCTCTCCATTTACAAAATGACCCGGAATTATTGAAAACACTATTTTTCACAGCCGTGCCGCTTCTTCATAAGCCGCCATTATCTGAGCGTCCTGAGTCCCGGCTTCAAGGTCGGTCAGCAGGATGTAGCCTTTATTTATCCTTTTCCCAAGCTCCGAGATCTCCTTCCTGATCTGACCGACTTCCAGGCGTCTGAACCTTTCCGGGGGAAAAAACACTGTAGGCCGGAGGTCGGGAAAGAGCCGGTGTACAAGGTCAAGGTCACTTTCAGGCCCCATGTCGAGGTATCCGAGTCCCTCAACCTCCGCGATAGCATCGAGGTAAGGGTCCACGGTCCAGTTGCAGGTGTGTATACCATAAATGTCAAAACTTTGATTGAATTTTATTTCAAACTCGAGAAGCTGCTCTTTGTACATACTGCTTGAGATCATATTTATCAGGCAGTCCGCCTGCACAAAGTAGGTGGGTTTTACCCCCAACGGGTCCTGCCATTTCCGGACAGTATGAACAGCGCTGTTAATCGTGTGCCACACCACTTCAAACACATGGTGCACCAAATCAGGTTTCTGGTTCATATATATAAACATCTCCTCGCCCAGAAGCTTATACGCGATGTTGATAACACCCTCGAACCCCTGCTCCCCCGTTGTTTTGTCAAACCCGCCTTTCCCTTTATCAAGCAGCGATCCGATTACCGGGTGATTTTTTACATCCGGTACGGATAACTCCCGGGCCTGCTCCCCGGTAAGCTCAAAGGGATAGGCGTATGGATGGCCGCTTGCGTCATCAAAATAAACTTCACCCCCGAAAAGGGCCGGTATGAAACCATCCCCGTACCTCCTCTCGACGGGGTAGGAGTCCGAATAATCGATGCCGGTCAGAAAATTAGGAAGGCCCCCGAACCGCTTTTTTAGTATTGATTCCATCTTTAGGAGGGTTTTTTTGTGCGTTTCAGCGTCAAGATGGAAGGACCTGCCGAAGGTAATGCCGTATTCACTTTCCCACCACGCGGGCATGAATCCGGTTATGATGATGATATTGTCCATTTCAGGGTCGTCGGGCATCAGACGCCAGTTCTGCCCGTTCATGTGATAAGACTCTATGTGGTATCCCTTTGTCTTTTTTTGTTTTTCCATTTATTTGTCCTTAGAGATCCACAGGCCCGTAATACTGCCAGGGCATTACGAAATAGGATTTCATTAACGGGAACAATACTTCCACGATATACCGGCTTTCGGGTTTGACTGTTATATCGGGCCAGGCATCTAACAATTGATCGATCTTCCGGTAGCCGAAAACAAGCCGGATAAATGCGTCGGGTGGAATGTTGATGTCTCCCCCTTCGGCACCGATGGAAGAATCCACAAAATCAGCCGCGTCGACATTTTCGAGTTTACCATGCCTGAACCTGAGCATAAACGCCTTTTTGTAAAGATTGACACACAGGTCACGGGTCATCCCATTAAAAACCGATATCTCTATCCGACGCTCGAGTGCCGGGGCTATTTTTCGAATAAGACCTTCTACATCCGGCACACGCAACAGCCACTGGTAAACAGGCAGCGAGGTGCTTCCCAGACTGCGTGCGAGACGGACAAGTTCACCCGTTTGGGGCCACCCAACCTGAATTTCATTTCCGAATTCGGACTTTAAATGCCGCAAAACGAACATTCCTGCATCATTATCGAATATCGCGCTTTCATAAACCTTTATGCCTTCCTTTTCTTCCAGCTTCTCAACACAGAAATAGCCGACAGACTCTCCTGTCCGGGTGTCAATTATCAGCCGTGCCGGATATTTCATCCACTTTAAAAGAAACTGCCAGTAGTCCAGGCTGCGGATATCATAAAGCTGAAGAGAAGACCTTGATCTCTGATATAATTGCGCGAGCACCCCGGCGTCATCCTCAACAGCATCACGTATCCTGTACGGGCTTTTTTCAGACTTCCCGGCATCCGGTATTTCCCATGCGGGTATTGTGTCTGCCGTCTGCATGTCAAGGGCATAAGTGTAGCCGTACTGCCTGTAGAAATACGGGATACCCCATATAATACTAAAATCAAACCTGCGGTCAGCAACGTTACGGTGAAAGCGATCCATCTGAGCGCGGATAAAACCACGGTGGCGGTATTCAGGGCGGGTGCCGACCTCTTCAAGCATGGCAGCATCAAGGGAAACACCCTCATATTGACAGTGCCATGGAAGCAGACACGTCGTGGAAACGATCTCCCCTGTGCGCTCATCTTCGACAATGACAAATTCGTCACGCAACACCTCAGGGTGATGGCGCATCAGGTTTTCGCAGGTCATTCTCCACACCCTGCACCACTCAGAGGACATCCGCCCGTAGACTTTGTTGGAACCTGATCCGTGAAATGCGGCAAACGTGCTGATGTCCTTATCATCACGCACCCCCCGCATGATCATCCCGTCTCCGAGTGCTTCCACGCCTATTCCAGGTACCATTATTTTTTTCAATTTTTTTCCCGCGTATAACCCATACTTTTAAACTTAAAGGTAGCTTATCTTTCATCAGCCTATTTTTTGCCCGCTCATTTTTCATAGGCCTAATTCTATAAATCTATTTTTCACGACAGGCTTTTTCACAAAAAAGATTGCTCACAACCTGTAATCTCTTGCTGCTTCATACATTGCAAGCGCATTTTCAACTTTTACTTCAGGGTGTATTTCCGATGTAGAACCTATTATAATCTTTTTCCCGCCCGCGTCTTCAATCGCCCTGATAACAGCCTGTTTTACATCTTCCACCGATCCGAAGGGGAGCAAATTGGTGCAGTCAATAGGCTGCCCCAGCGGTATTTCCGGGTATTTCTCCCTGAAAGTCCTCACATCCATCCCGCAGTATGTTTCACAGGGGTGGATCTCCTCGACACCAATATCAATAAAATCATCTATAAGAGGCCACTTGTAGCCGTCGAGGAAAGCAAAGACATGATAACCATGTTTTTTCCACAGATCCACTTTCTTTTTTTCTCTGGGGATAACCTCACTCCTCATAAACCCCGGTGAGTACAGAAGGCTGGAGCCGGTACCGACCATGACGCTGATCTGAGTAAAAGGGCAGACGGCCGGATCGGCAAATGCCTCGATAAACGCGAGCTGATAATCTGTCAGGGCATCCAAGTATTTTATCGCAGTTTCCGGGTAATCATACCAAAGGTACCACCAGCCTGTTTCATCGTACCGCTCAGTAGCTATGGCTACCGCGCTCACGTCCTCTGGCGGCAGCATCAAAGTCCCGTCCAGTTTCTCCGTCACACGTTTAAACTCAGCTTTTACCTCTTCGAAAGTATCAAATTTCTCATCAAACAGCATTACATGCTGGCGTGCGAGCCGGCATACCTTTCCTTTAGCTATACAGTCATATATGATCTTTATATCTCTTTTTACCGCGTTTTCCGTGTCATTTGATGTTCGGAACACCGGCCTCTCAACAAGGTGAGCGGTCCACCACTGGTATTCGTAAACAAAACCGGTTTCGTCCTTAAAAACCACGGGGTCGAGGTTGTCGGGTACGGAAAAGTGACGGATGAGATCCAGGCTCTTTCGTGCAGCCCTGCACAAAAGGTCTTCGGCATTTTTAGGAGTCACCTTATCGCCTGCCAGATGCTCGATGAGCCCGATATTGTGAAAAATATCGAACAGTGCGACACGGTCAATTTCACCGCCGCTCAGTGTCCTCAAAAGCCTTTCGGTGCTGCTCAGTTTGTTCATGACAGACCTCCCCTGCCCTGCACCTCTCATTACAGATCTTGTATTGAAAAAATAAAAAAGTAGATACCGACATCAAACTGGTGAGTATTCTACCTGGAATATTCTCGAAAGGGCTTTCAGATGTGCTGTCCAGTCCCCGTAGGCCATCGAAAAATGATGGGCCGCCCCGAGGGCCGCCAGATCTTCGAGATACCGCCCTATCGGTTTTTCGAGCTTTACAAAAAAGTTGGGCACGCCCAGAGGCACCGGATCTCTTTCGACTACATTCACCTTTGACACTATCATCCGCCATTCCCCGCCCTGCACCTGGCACAGGCTCAACATTGTGCCCTCACCCGGCGGCATTTTTACCTCCAGGCATGCTCCTCTGCCAAAGCAGCCTGTCCACCAGGGGTGACGTACCAGTTTTACCGCTTCGGTGTTCCCTTCGAAAAGACCGAGGTTCATGGTGCCGCTGTGCCCCATCATGAACTGGTCATGTTCAAAATCATTGCACCATATTTCCGTGAAAAACGCGGCGCCTGACATACTTTCCAGGATCAGGCCCGCAAGTGTTGTCGGGACATCCCCCTCACAGGAGCAGAACACCCCGTCCTGCATAAGAAGCGACATGCCTACACAGGGGACGACCCCCATCTCGGTATGCTGCCACATAGACTGGCAGTAAACACTGACAGCATCAAGCTCCTGCTCCTTTACTATATGTTTCAAAGCCAGCGCGTTCCTTGCGGACCTGATAAATTCCTCACCCTCGAAATCATCCGCTTTTTTATACTTGTCCTGCAGTTTTTCCGCCATAGAAACGGCTTGCTTTTCATCCACATCTTTATAGGCCTGCAATACAGCCGACTCCGGTACGGGCCTTGTGGCCGCGCCGAACGTTGTGAACATCACGGTGGGATCGTAACCGAAATCGATCATCCCCGGATAAAGATGACCGATCATACCGAGCTTCGACCCCCACGCGCGTTTGAACGCCGAAACCGCCTTTATAATGATGTCCAGAGACCGTTTCACCGATCCATCGGTGTAATGCCCTGAAACTAAAAAATAGGGCATCTTTTCCCGCTCGAGTAGATTTGTGATGCCGGGCACCCCGGTTATGCCGTGCTCGAACATCCATTTATCGAAATCAAGATCGGGGGGGATTTTTACAGATTTTTGAGTGTTCCAGACAACCGTAGGCCGGCTGAACCTTTTAAGGTCGAGCATCACATCATCGGGGGTCGAGTAAGTCACGGTAGCAAGTACAACTAAATCAACATCCTCGGCCTGAAACAGAAGTCGCGCCTCTTTTGCGCGGTTTACGCAGTCAATAAGCCGCCCTGTCTCGACAACAGTACCGAAACCGGAGAGGTATTCAGCCAGCTTTTTTGCCAGATCCATTGCCGGATTTTCATGTTTGGGAAAAAACTTCCAGTAAGTACTGTGTGCCAGCGGCATGTAACCGATTTTGACAGGGACTGATTTCTTTTGATCCTGCATTATTTACTCCTTCGAATGTAAACTATGATCGATGTAAGGCGGATTATCTATTAACTGGCAGAAATCTCGCTACAACGGTTTTACCCGGCATCAGTATCAAAAGCTAATCATATTTATCCCTTTATCGAGCCTGCTATTATACCGCTGATAAACCATTTCTGGAAGACCATGAACACGATGAATATGGGAACTACCGCGATCATTATCGAAGCTGAGTACACACCCCATGGTATCGGAAATCTGCCGCCGAACCCTATTCTGGACATCGCAAGAGGAAGGGTCTGCAGGGTATCGTTCCGGATAAAAATAAAGGCAAAAAGAAACTCGTTCCACATCTCAAGAAAAAGAAAAATTATCACTGTCGCCAAAGCGGGTTTGGCAAGGGGTAAATAAATATGCCTGTATATCTGAAAACTGGTCGCCCCGTCTATCAGGGCTGCCTCTTCTATTTCCTTCGGGATCTGTTCAAAAAACTTCCTCAGTATCAATGTCGCGACGGGTACTCCTATTATCGCGTAGGGAAATATCAGCGCCCAGTATGTGTTCAGGATCTTCAGCCTTATTAACACTATATATAATGGAATAAGTATTACCTGCACCGGGATCATGTAGCTCAGCAATATAAAAGTATAATAAACTTCTTTTGACTTGAACTTGTAGTGGACCATTGAGAATGCGGCAAAAGAGGCGACAAAGATAGCGATTAACAGTCCTCCTCCGGTTACAATAGTGCTGTTTAAATACATCCTTTGATAGCTGAGCTCAAGAGCTTTTTTTGCAAACACCAGGGCCGCAGGATAATTCTCAAAGGAAAAATGCTTTGGAAAAAAGAACAATACCGATTGATATATCTCATCCGCCCTTTTAAAGGAAATAAATAATACCCATATAAGCGGTATGACTATTATAGCGAGGGTTAACCCCACGATGACCCTGGTGAAAATAAATTGTCTGGTCGTCAGTTTAATCATTTGTTACACTTTTTCCCGGGTTTTTATCATCATTTTTATCTCTCTGTCACGAACCTGATCCTTAAAACAGCAAAAATTAAAACGATCAAAGTTAGCAGTATCGCCACGGTTGAGGCGTACCCCATGTCATTAGGGCCGTTGGATTGAAAAGACTGATAATACATGTAGGTAGTCAAAACTTCCGAAGAATGGACCGGACCGCCCCGTGTCATGACCCATATCATGTCGTATATTCGAAAACCGCCGATAAAGTTTAACATTGCGCAGAGCAGTATTATCGGTTTCATCAAAGGAAGCACGATTTTAAAGATTGCCCTTGTCAGAGTTGCCCCGTCTATAAAGGAGGCCTCGAGCAAAGCGTTGTCTATTGACTGCAGACCGGCGTAAAAAATTATAAGGTTATACCCAACCCACTGCCAGACTAAAACCAGTGACACTATCCATATGTTCAGCGAAGTATTTGAAAGCCATGCCTGCGCCAGGCCGCCGAGCCCGATACCTGTTAACAACTGATTGATGGCCCCGTCCAGTGCCAGGAATTTCCTGAATACGAGCCCGATCACGATCGCAGACACCACGCCTGGGAAAAAAATAAGGGCCCTTATCAGATTGTGGTACTTAAATTGGCCGTAAAAAATTACTATAGACAAAAATAAAGCTATACCGTTCTGGATGACAACCACGGTAAAAACAAGGAATATTGTATTTTTAAAAGCTTTCCAGACAAGCGGGTCTTTTATTAGACGTATGTAGTTCTTAAATCCTATAAATTTTCCAAAAATATCCCTTGAGTAGCCGCTCCAGTCAAAGAAACTCAACCTGAAAGAAAAAATTATCGGATAAAGTAAAAATATTGAAAACAGTACAATAGATGGCGACAGCCAGGCGTAAGGCTCGAGTTTTGTGTTTAGTCGGGCAGTTTGCGGGCTTTTAAACATTATTTTATTTTTAACCTCAATAAGCTGCTGTCCTAAAAAACATATAATCCCGTTTACAAAAAAGATGCTGAAATCAATACGGGGAGAATTTTTCAAATCTCCCCGCATGTTTACCCAGCCTACTTCTTTTTTTCTATTGTGACGCCCAGTGATCTTCCGTTGCTTTCTGGACGTTTGCCATTGCTTTTTCCGGGGTTAAATCACCCGTAAATACCAGCGTCAGATTATCGATCAACGCAGTCTCAATTTCACCTGTGTAGACTATCCAGGGTGATATGATGCTTTTCTCATACATTTCCACGAGCTCAAAATAAATATCATGTTCGACCAGATCTCTCCAGTTGTCAGGGAATTTCCCCGCAGGGTGGGTCAGCTGCTCGATGAAAAACTTCGTGCATTCCGGGGAATGTATGAATTTCATGAACTCTATGATCTCTTCCTTGTGGGGATTGTCCTTTTCCATGGCCAGTATCTGTCCCGCGTCAGCCGCCCATACATCACCTCTTGCCCCTTCTACAACAGGCGGATGAAAGAACCCGAATACATTGTTTATCGCGTCAGGGTTGTCAACGAGAACTGCGGTAGCCCATGGCCCGTCATACAGGCTGCCCCAAGTGTCCTGTTTCACCATTAAACTGTAATGGTCTGTTTGATAATCGAGCGACAGAACATCTTCCCGGGTCATCCTGGCCATCGCCTGTACCGCCTTGCCGGCATTTATAAACTCCTTGTCGGTAAACTTTACCCCGCCTTCCATAAATTCAGCCTTTTTCATGATGTCATCGGGGTAAGACTGCTGGTACACGAATACCCAGAAGAGCTCTCTTATCATGTAACCGCCTAAAAATCCTGTCGACACGAACCACTTGGGATACCCTTCGGCCTTTAACTGCTGGGCGAAATCGGCAAGCTCGTCCATCGTTTTCAGCGCTTTGACATCTGCTTCTGATCTCCCCATTTCCTCGAGGACGTTTCTGTAGCCCCACATCCCGATATAAAAGATATCATAAGATAGCGCCACGGTGTTTCCATGCCTGTCAAGAGTGCCCCCGATACCGTAATTCTTTCCCAGGTTGGCTTTCCATACCGGGTCCGCGTTTATAACATCATCCCACTCAAAGAGAATGCCGGTATCCGCGACTTCCCACAGCTGCGGTCCCTGGTACA
>DRHN01000145.1 GCA_011049595.1 Spirochaetota bacterium
GTCGAGCTACGATGTTCCTCCCCCCATGGCCCCGTCTCTCGAAATGGAATGTATGCCTTCTGTAAAGAGAATTGTAAAAAGCATAAGAGAAACTATGACATAAGGCTATTTAAATAAAGACCATTTAAATAAAAAAAGCCGGGATAAACCCGGCTTTTTTTTTTGGTTTTATTGCAGATCGGAGGGAGATATCTACAATATATTCCTATTAGTAAATTCGGCACCCGATGCCAGTTTATTTAATTTTTTTTTCGAATATTTGATCAGATCCAGTAAAAAACCAGCTCCCTCCTCTATCGACCTGTATAACTTTAATGAAGTGTCAAGGACCTCTTTTTCCTTTGTGTCGGCAGGCATGTTTACGATCTCGTTTATAGATGACTGCAGCACCATGCTGATCAGCTGACTTTCATCTTTGAATGAAAGGATCCTTTTATCTAATTTATCAAGCTCCTCCCTGATCTTGTTATCAGGATCAATTTTAGAGGATGAGATCAGTTCACGGCTGAAATCGGCAGCCCTGATACCGAGAGCTTTAAGTTCTTTTAGATTACTTTCCACACTGACCAGGTAATCGTTGATTTTCGAAACCCTGCTGATGTCTACAGTACCGGTCTTTAACAGATCATGTATCCTTTTTTCCAGCTCTTTTCTGCTGATTAAATCGTCAAGGTCGGTTAATCTCAGTTCTTTCAAAGGGATATTTTCAATTCCTTCAATGTTTAAACCGCCCGCGGTTGCATTTATGACCCTGCTTGCTGTGCCGGGCGCTTGATTTTCAAACCAGGATCTGTAGAGCAGAAGTCTTTTATCTGAATAGACAATGTTTCCGTTTTTATCACTTAACAGTGCGGGGTGTCCCTCTTTTATATACCGGGTGTAATAGGACTGCGCCCCTTTGAATCGATTTATTCTGGACAGGATGTATGTCTCCATAAACGAACCGGAAAAATGAGTTTTCCCGCCACCGTACGAAAGATCCAGGCCCAGAAGTATTATGGGGTCTGCACCGGTTATCCTTGCCAGGTCAAACGCCGCAACGGAAACCGAACCGCCGGCCGCGATACTGCCTTTTTCCCCGGCGAATTGCTCAATAATTTTTCCGGGACTGAATACAGATGATGTGAGCACCCGGGGCCCTTTATAGTTGCGAAGTGTTGAAGGATAAACAGCAGGGTCAGCGACAAGTACAGGAAGACCGGACTCATGGCTGCTGCCGCCGCTCACGGACGACAGGAAAAAACTGTTTATAAACTGCGGATCTACGGTCACGGCAAAGTCAGGTGTTATCCCTCTTTTTAACAGAGGCTTTACGGTGGTGTCCACGGCCATGATAAAACAGTTCTTCTGACAGGCTCCTAAAAGCTCGAGGTCCGCGTCCAGGGAAGGCCCTGCGCATATCACTATTGCAGGTATCCCCTTCAGTATATTGGTGAGCTCGTTTATCCCGTGAAGCGAAAAAAAGAATGATATATTCTTAAATGTGTTTTTGGTCCACAGCCTGTCGAATCTTTTTAAAGTCGCGGTATTTATCTGTCTCGTGTTTGAAAAGGAAAAAAAGGTGTCCTGGGCTTTGTTGACTTCCTCCGGAAATAAATGAAAATAAGGCCGAAGGACCAGTAATTTTATGCTTGTATGAGGCGGGACCATGTCGATCAATTCATGTTTTGTGAACTCAGGGTCTTGTGTGATCATGACTCTGCCGGAGTTAAAAATAATTGAAAGGTCCCTTGTTTTGAGCGCTGTTTTCAATATCGTGAGGGAAGGCTCTATTATTAAAATAACCGGGATCTTTGTTGTCCGCAGCAGCTCTTCGATATGATAGCCGAGCCCGAAACCGACAACCGTGATCATCTGCTCGTTTCCGTTTATGTTGGACCGCACAAACCGCCTGGCTTCGCCCAGAGGATCTTTTTTTGAATGAAGGAGGAGGCGGGTTTTCCCCGTTGAGACCTCAATAGTCGGAACACCCTTTTCAGAATCAATGCTTCTGTAAATGTTGCCGTCGCTGGTTTGGTCCTCGAGTTTCCGGCACAGTGAAGGCGTTATCTTTTTCAGAGCATTTAAATTATTTTGGTAAACAGAGTCAGCTTGCATTGTTTCACTATTCATCATTAATCACATAGATCTCTGAAAATGAAGGGAGAATATTCAGGTGAGGGGCGATTCGCTCCACTATATTCTTAAAGATCGGAGCTGCTGTCTGCCCGCCGTACACCTCCCCCAGAGGCCTGTCAAGGGTCACAAGAACAACAATTTCAGGATAAGGGACAGGCAAAAAACCGACAAAGGATGCGTAAAACTCGCCCTCAAGATAGCCTCCTTTTTGTGTATCCGCGATCTGCGCGGTTCCGGTCTTTCCTCCAATATTATAACCTTCGATCATTGCTTTGTATCCGGTTCCATTTTCAGAAAGTACACCTGTGAGGATATCAAGTATTTTCTCTGCTGTTTCCTCTTCTATGACCCTCCTGATCTTCAAGGGGGGATATTTCTTTAAAATTGTGCCGTCGTGGTTTTCCAGACGTTTTATGATCCTTGGCTGCATCAGAACCCCCTTGTTGGCAAGAGAGCTGGCCGCGGTTATTAGCTGAAGAGGTGTAACAGAGATTTCCTGGCCTATTGCCATAAAGTACTTGGATACCCTGCTCCACTTCTTCGGGGTCCTTAAAAGCCCCCGCGCTTCCCCCGGGAGGTTTATTCCGGTTGGTGTCCCAAAACCGAAGGACCTCAACTTTTCGTACAAAGTAATATTGTCGATATTTTTAACAGATTTTACCATGCCGACGTTGCAGGATTTTTCCAGCACCTTTCTGTAGGTGACCCTGCCGTGAACGGCGGTGTCCCTTATTGTAATTCCTTCCACTTCTACCGATCCTTTGCATATAAAAATACTGTTTTCCCGCACAAGACCCAGATCGAGCAGTATGGCGGCGATAAAAATTTTAAAAGTCGACCCGGGCTCAAAAGAATCGGTTATCGCCTTGTTTCTTATGGTCGTCTCCGGGTATTTTCCGAAATTGTTCAGGTCATAATCAGGTTTGTTTGCCAGCGCCATTATTTCACCTGTGGAAGGGTCCATGACGATCACGGTTATTAGATTGGCCCCTGTTTGTTTCCAGGCTTTCTCGATCTCCTCTTCAACTATCTCCTGAATATATTTATCGATAGTTAAGACGATCGTATACCCCCTCCGCTGTGCCGGGTAATCTATCCTTTTGTTATCGATCCTTTTTGGCAGCAGTATATCATCTAAAAAATACTCGATCCCTTCCAGCCCTTTGTTATCCACGCCTGAAAATCCGATCGTGTGGGATAAAAGGCTGTTTTCCGGGTAATAACGCTTGTATTCTTTTTCCAGGTAAATCCCTTTGATGTTGATCTCCTCCAGCTTTTCCGCGTATTTCAGGTCGACCTGTCTCTGGACCCACACAAAAGGTCTCTTTCTGTTCAGGCGCTCTAATATGTCTTCGTATTCTTTTTCCAGAGCTGCGGCCAGTTGTTCTGCGGTGTCTTTTTTCTGCTCTACTTCACTCGGCCGGGCGTATACAGAATAAGTCTCGAGGCTTAACGCGAGCCTCACGCCGTTGCGGTCGACGATAAATCCCCTTTCGCTGTATGTAGGTGTGCCCGGAGGGGAAAAGATGGTGTCCTTTTTAAAGAACATGAGGTTGATAATTCTCAAAATGAGAACGCTGAATATTATAACGATAAAAACAATGATGATCCTGAATCTTCTTTTTAATCTTATATCCATCGGCAGCCCTGACCCAGAATGAAAATTAACATAATTGAGTAAGGACGTCTATCATTTCCAGCTGCGGGCGCCCTATCCGGTAGTTTGAAAATGACATGTGCTTGACATATGGTATGTGTATGAATATATTTTCCCGGAAGAAATCAAAGGGCGCATGTGTATGACTTTTCAGGAGATAATTTTTCATCTCAATGCATACTGGAGTAAAAAGGGTTCTATAGTTGTTCAGCCTTACGACACCGAGACAGGCGCGGGGACATTCAACCCAGCCACTTTCCTGCGCTGTCTCGGCCCGGAACCCTGGAACGCCGCTTATGTTGAGCCTTCCAGGAGACCCACGGACGGGCGGTATGGAGAAAACCCGAACAGGTTCCAGCTTTTTTATCAATATCAGGTGCTTATAAAGCCGTCACCCGTTAACATCCAGGATATGTATCTTGAAAGTATCAGCACAATGGGGATCGATTTTAAAACCCACGATGTCCGTTTTGTGCATGACGACTGGGAATCACCCACCCTGGGCGCCACGGGCCTTGGCTGGGAGGTCTGGCTTGACGGGATGGAAATAACCCAGTTTACATATTTTCAGCAGGCCGGGGGTTTTGAGCTGGACCCGATCTCAGTTGAATTAACTTACGGTCTCGAGCGAATAGCGATGTTTATTCAGAAGAAGGACGATGCATTTGATATTATGTGGAACGATCAGCTTACCTACGGAGACGTTAGGAAGAGAGAAGAGTTTGAGTTTTCAACCTTTAATTTCGAAGCTGCCTCGGTCGACAAGCACATACAGATGTTCAATGACTTTGAGGAGGAGGCAGTAATTCTTGTTGGAAAAGAGCTTGTTTTACCTGCCTATGATATGGTGATGAAATGCTCTCACACTTTCAATATACTTGAAGCCCGTGGAGCATTGAGTGTTACCGAGCGGACATCTTACATTCAGAGGGTCAGGAAAATGGCGAAAATGGTTGCCGCAGGTTACGTGCAGTCAAGGGAGAAGCTGGGTTTTCCGCTTTTAAGGGACAGCTGAGGGACAGGGAATTCCCATTCTAACGGAAACTCCGCCAGCCTTATCAGATTAATTCATTTGTTTATTCGAGGTCATGATGGACCATAAAAATAGCTTGCTTATAGAGATAGGTCTTGAAGAGCTGCCTCATTCATTTATCAGGAATGCGGTCGACGATTTCGAAAACCTTTTTTTGGAAAATCTATCGACGCGCAAGATCAGGTACGGTGAAGTAATAAGGTTTTCCACACCCAGGAGGGTTGCCCTCTTTATCAGGGACGTTGCGAAAAAGCAGGACGATTTTAAAATAGAGAAGAGAGGGCCTTCAATAGAAAGGGCGTACTTACCTGACGGAAAGCCTTCAAAGGCTTTTGAGGGGTTTTTAAAGGGAAATAACATCACCATAGAAGAGACTGTTGAAAAAGAATCAAATCAGACAAAATATTTATTTCTTGTAAAGGAGATAGAGGGCCGGCAAACGTTTGAGCTTCTGCCCGAGGTACTTGAAAAAACATTGGGCTCGATCGGCTTTCCTAAAACGATGAAGTGGGAAAATACCGGGTACAGTTTCGCGAGACCGATCCGGTGGATACTGTTTATATTTGGTGAAAAAGTAGTTCCATTCAGGGTAGCCGATGTCGAAAGCTCAAACATCACTTTCGGGCACAGGGCATACGGGAACCAGGCCATAAGAATATCGGACACCGGGGAGTATGAAAAAAAACTGGAGGAGTGCTGTTTGGTTCCGGACAGGAGTAAAAGGAAAGAGCGATTGAGGTCGCAGATAGCTGAAATCATAAAACCTAAAAATCTTGCTGTTCCTGAAGTTGCCCGGGACCTGTATGATATAAATGTCGATCTCACCGAATTTCCTCATGCTGTTCTGTGCGAGTTTGAAAAAAAGTTTCTGGATCTTCCTTTCGAGGTCCTGACTTCAGAGATGATAGAGCACCAGTATTACTTACCTCTGATCGAAGAGAAGTCCGGGAACCTGTCGAATTATTTTATTGCGGTTTCAAATATCGAAGACAACTCAGGGAGCAGGTACGGGTACCAGAGGGTGCTGCGCGCGCGGCTGGACGACGGGGCCTTCTTTTACAATGAGGATAGGAAAACAGCATTTCAGGAATATTTTCACAAGCTGAAAAGAGTTACTTTCCACGAGAAAATTGGGAGCTTGCATGAAAAGGTGGGCCGGATAAAAAAAATATCCCGGATCTTTTCCGGTCTGCTGTCGATCAAAGGTGAAACAGAGGATAATATTTACATAGCCGCGGGGCTTTGTAAAAATGATCTGCCGACCCTGATGGTAAACGAGTTCCCGAACCTTCAAGGAGTTATGGGATACTACTACTCGGTTGCTTCCGGTTTTGAGGAAGATGTAGCGCTGGCCGTAAAAGAGCACTATCTCCCCCGTTTTGCAGGGGACCTGCTGCCGACCGGAATTGAAGGGTCGGTCGTAGGGATAGCCGACCGGCTGGATACGATAATCGGGATGTTTTCGGTTGGGATCAGGCCGAAAGGCTCAAAAGACCCTTTCGCCCTCAGAAGAAATGTCTTTGCCAGCGTAAGGATAATCATAGGGCTGAAACTTAATTTTTCAATGAGTGAATTGATCGAAAAAGCAGCCGTGCTGTACAAATATTTGAACCCGGATGACGGTGTGGTTGAGGAGATAGAAATTTTTATAAAAACAAGGATCAAGTCGATTTTCGGGGACCTGGGTTTCAAATATGATGAAATAGATGCTTCGCTCACAAACGTTATGGATGATATTTACGAAGCCTACAGGCGTGTACAGGCACTGCACGATTTCAGAAGTAATAGAGATTTTGAAGACCTGCTGATCTCCTTTAAACGAATGGGTAATATAATCAAAGATGAAAAAGACTTTTCGTTTTCCAAATCACATTTAATTGAAAATGAAGAAAAAGAGCTTTACAATTATTATATAAGCACAAAAGAAGAGATAGAGCGGAATATTTCCGCCAGGAACTACCATGAGGTGTACAGCGTTCTTTCCACTTTTAAACCCTATGTGGACATCTTTTTTGACAATGTGCTCGTGATGGATGATGATCCCGAATTAAGGGCCAATAGAGTGGGCCTTTTAAAGAATATAATCAGCGTGTTTTCCGATATTATTGATATATCCAGGATAGTTTCTGCCTGAGTGTTAAGGCTGGGTTTAAAGGCAGAGTGTACATTTTTTGGTAGAGCTGGGCGGCTTAATGAATATGATACTAATTACTACTTTATTCCCGATCGAGGGAAAACATCTGGAGGATAATAAATGACAGAGAAGCAGTTTGTGTACTTTTTCGGAGGAGGCAGCGCGGAAGGCCGCGCGGATATGAAGGACCTGCTGGGGGGCAAGGGTGCCAACCTTGCTGAAATGACAAATCTGGAGGTGCCGGTTCCACCGGGTTTTACAATAAGCACCGAAGTTTGTGATATTTATTCCAAAAATAACAACCAGTACCCGGCGGGTCTGGAAGAGGAAGTAGAGAGAAACCTCAGTAAACTTGAAGATCTCATGGGAAAAAAGCTGGGTGACCCCGATAATCCTCTTCTTGTTTCTGTGAGGTCTGGTTCTGCAGTATCCATGCCCGGAATGATGGACACGGTGTTGAACCTCGGCACAAATGACCAATCGGTCGGCGGCCTCGAAAAAATGTCTGGAAATAAAAGATTCGCCTGGGACTCGTACAGAAGGTTTATACAGATGTTCGGCAATGTGGTTATGGGTGTTGGACACGAAGATTATGAAAAGGTCCTGGACGATCAAAAAGAGAAAAAAGGGGTTAAACTTGACACCGATCTGACAGCCCGGGACCTTATGGAAGTTATGGACGGTTACAAGAAATTGTACAGAGAGAAGACCGGTGAGGACTTTCCCCAGGACCCGAGGGAGCAGCTCTGGAAGTCGATTGACGCGGTGTTCGGGTCATGGAACAACCCGAGAGCAGTCAAGTACAGAGCGATAAATGACATAAAAGGTCTTCTCGGGACGGCGGTGAATGTCCAGACCATGGTGTTCGGCAACTCGGGGGAAGACTGCTCGACGGGCGTCTGTTTCACCCGCGACCCTAGCACCGGCGAGCATAAGTATTTTTACGGCGAGTACCTGATCAATGCCCAGGGCGAGGACGTGGTAGCCGGTACCCGTACCCCCCAGCAGATCACCATACAGGGCTCCCGTGAATGGGCGGCCAGCATGAAGATAAGCGAAGCGGAGCGGAAGAAAAAGTATCCCTCGCTAGAAGAGAGCATGCCCGAATGTTTCAAAAAGCTGGACGTCTTCCGGGTAAAAATGGAAAAACATTACAAGGATATGCAGGACATGGAGTTTACGATCGATAAAGGGACTCTTTACATGCTGCAGACAAGGACCGGTAAAAGGACGGCCCAGTCGGCTGTCAAGATCGCGGTTGATATGGAAAAGGAAGGGCTTATAGATAAGAAAACGGCCGTGATGAGAGTTCCTCCCGGGCAGCTCGACCAGTTTCTGCACCCCATGATCGATCCGGATGCCGCGGTCGAGGTCATCGGTACGGGGCTTCCCGCTTCTCCCGGGGCTGCGGTAGGGGAGATCGTTTTCACAGCAAAGGAAGCCGAAGAGGAAGCCGGCAAAGGTAAAAATGTTATCCTTGTGAGAGTCGAAACTTCTCCCGAGGATATCGGCGGGATGAATGTTGCTGAAGGGATACTTACCGCACGAGGGGGGATGACATCACATGCCGCGGTGGTCGCGAGGGGTATGGGCAAGTGCTGTGTCGCGGGCTGCTCCGACCTTCACATACCGAATGAGCTCGAGTGTGAAATAGGAGGGGAGAAATTTAAAAAAGGGGAAATGATCACACTCAACGGTACTACCGGAGAGGTGATAAAAGGCCGGGTCAAGTTAATTGACCCCGACCCGACACACGGTGAATTCGCCGAGCTGATGAAATGGGCCGATGAATTCAGGACCCTCAGGGTCAGGACCAATGCCGATACACCGCAGGACGCTGCCAATGCGAGAAAACTGGGGGCTGAAGGTATCGGGCTTTGCAGGACCGAACACATGTTTTTCGAAGGAGACAGGGTGAACACTGTGCGGGAAATGATACTCTCCGAAGACGAGGCAGGGAGGCGCAAGGCGCTTAAAAAACTTTTACCCATGCAGCAGGGTGATTTTGAGGGCATATTCGAAGTAATGGACGGGCTCCCTGTTACAATAAGGCTTTTAGACCCGCCTCTTCATGAATTCCTGCCTCAAAAGGATGAAGATATCGAAGCGCTGGCTAAAAAAATGGGTGTCACTTATGATAAATTGAAAAAGAAAGTAGAATCCCTCCATGAGTTCAACCCGATGCTGGGCCACAGGGGGTGCAGACTGGGTATCACGTATCCCGAGATCTATGAAACGCAGGTCGAGGCCATATTTCTGGCAGCCTGCAATGTTCAGAAAAAGGGTATAAAGGTGGAGCCCGAAGTCATGATTCCGCTTATCGGTACGGTCAAAGAATTTTCAATTTTACGGGAGATGACCGTCAAAATCGCTGAAAAGGTAATGAAGGAAAAAAATACCGATGTGAAATATCTGGTAGGCACCATGATAGAGATCCCCAGGGCGGTCCTTGTTGCTGACAGGATCGCCGAGGAAGCGGAATTTTTCTCTTTCGGGACAAATGATCTGACCCAGCTTGCGTTCGGCTACTCACGGGATGACGCGGGTGTTTTTCTTTCAGATTATATAAACAGCGGAATTCTGGAAAAAGACCCGTTCCAGGAGCTTGACCAGGAAGGTGTCGGCCAGCTGGTAAAAACAGGTATTGAAAAAGGCAGAAAAACGAAGAAAGATCTAAAGATCGGTATCTGCGGCGAGCACGGGGGCGACCCGAATTCTGTTGATTTCTGCCACGGGGCGGGGATGAATTACGTGAGCTGTTCGCCCTTTCGGATACCTATAGCGAGGCTTGCGGCGGCCCAGGCCCGGATCAAACGTGAAAAGACATGAGCTCTGAAGAAGATACACATATCCGAAATTTTTCGATAATAGCACACATCGATCACGGCAAATCGACCCTCGCTGACAGGTTTCTCGAGGTAGCGGGAATACTAAAGCCGGATTCCGGAAAAGAGCAGTTTCTGGACAGTATGGATATCGAAAGAGAGCGGGGGATTACTATAAAGTCCCACCCCGTGACGATAGAGTATGGGCCTGCACGGGGCGGAGTGTTCACCCTGAACCTTTTGGACACACCGGGACACGTGGATTTTACCTACGAGGTATCCCGCTCGCTCGCGGCGTGTGAAGGTGTCTTGCTGCTGGTGGATGCATCACAGGGTATAGAAGCCCAGACGCTCTCCAACTTCTATATGGCTCTTGACCATGATCTTGTCATTATTCCTGTAATAAACAAGATCGATCTGCCTGCCGCCGACATACCGGGTGTAAAAAAGCAGATAATCGATGAACTTGGTTTCCATGAAGAGGAGATACTCCTTGTAAGCGCAAAGGACGGCACGGGGGTGGACGATGTGCTGAACGCGGTAGTCGAACGCATACCGCCGCCGAAGGCCGATGCGGGCAGCCCACTCACAGCCCTGGTCTTTGATTCCCATTTTAACCCCTACAGAGGTGTGGTGGTCAATGTCAGGCTGTTTTCGGGCAGGATCGAGGCTGAAGACAAAATAAAGTTTATGTCAAGCAGCATGGAGTACACTGTTGAAGAAGTAGGGATCTTCAGGCCGGAAATGGTAAAAAAAGAACAGATTGTCTCGGGTGAAGTCGGATATGTCATAGCCGGTATCAAGGAGATCTCCAACACCAGGGTCGGGGACACATTGACTCTTTCATCGGGGGGGGCCCAGAAACCCCTGCCTGGATACAAAGATGTAAAGCCCATGGTTTACTCGAGTATGTACCCTGTGGCAACAGACGACTATGAAGAACTGTCAAAGGCAATGGACAAATTAAAGCTGAACGACGCCTCTTTTATTTACGAGGCTGAGTCTTCGAACGCCCTCGGGTTCGGGTTCAGATGCGGGTTTTTGGGTCTCCTGCACCTCGAAGTCGTGCAGGAGAGGCTTGAAAGGGAGTTCGGCCTGTCCCTGGTCGTTACGGCCCCGAGCGTAGAGTACAATGTTTTTATCAAGGGATCGGGTGCAAAGATAATCGATAATCCGGTCAATTTCCCGGACGCAGATCTGTTCGAGTACGCCGAGGAGCCCTTTGTTCTTGCTGTTATTGTAACACCGGAGGAATTTATCGGCAATATCATGAAACTGGCGATCGACCGTTTCGGCACACAGAGGGCGATCAACTACATCGGGGAAAAAAGGGTTGAAATCGAATATGAGATGCCTCTTTCGGAGATCATATACGATTTTCATGATAAACTGAAGTCGGTCAGCAGGGGTTACGCGTCACTGGATTACGATTATCTGGATTACCGGCGGGCAAGACTTGTAAGGCTCGATATACTGGTGTCAGGAAAGCAGGTTGACGCCCTCTCGCAAATCGTGAGAAAAGAAAAAGCCTATGAAAGGGGAAGAGATATCGTAAAGGCCTTGAAATCGGAGATCCCCAGACAGCTTTTCAAAATCCCCATACAGGCTGCGATCGGGGGACAGATAATCTCTCGCGAGACTATCGGCGCCGCGGGAAAAAATGTTATTGCCAAGTGCTACGGCGGGGACATCACCCGGAAAAGAAAGCTTCTGGAAAAACAGAAGGAGGGCAAGAAGCGTATGAAAAAAGTAGGTAACGTGGATATCCCCCAGAGCGCGTTTATGTCTGTTCTCAGGAAACGATAAATCTTGATGATTTGTTAAAAATTTATTACACTTATACCTATTATTTTTAAAATTATGGAGGCAGTATCATGGCAATCAAAGTTGCTATAAACGGATTCGGAAGAATAGGACGGAATGTGTTCAGGATCGCTTCGAAAAGAAGCAGCGTGGATGTTGTTGCTGTTAATGATATGTTCAAACCCGAAGATCTGGGCTTACTTCTCAAGTATGATTCGGTTTATGGAAGGTTTGACGGGACTGTTGAGGTTGCGGGGGACGGTTTCAGGGTAAACGGCAATCCGGTAAAAGTGCTGAAAGAGAAAGATCCGACAAAGCTCCCGTGGGGTGATCTTGGAGTGGATGTCGTGATCGAATCCACGGGTATATTCCGACAAAGAGAGCAGGTCGCGATGCATCTGACAGCAGGCGCGAAAAAAGCTATCCTTACAGTGCCTGCCAAAGATGAAATAGACAGGACGGTCGTTCTTGGGGTAAACGAAGAAATGCTTGAACCCGGAGATCTGATCGTGTCGAATGCGTCGTGCACGACCAACTGTCTCGGCCCGATTGCCAAGGTGCTTAACGATAATTTTACTCTGCGCCGCGGACTGATGACCACTATTCACGCGTACACGAACGATCAGCGGCTTCTGGATCTTCCGCACAGCGATCCGCGGAGGGCAAGGTCTGCCGCCATAAACATTATCCCAACCTCAACAGGGGCTGCAAAAGCGATAGGTAAGGTTATTCCCGACCTCAACGGTAAACTTGATGGTATGGCGATGAGAGTGCCCCTGCCGACAGGCTCTCTTGTCGACCTTGTCGCAGAGCTCGATATCGACGTAACAAAAGAAGATATAAACGCGGCCATGGAAAAAGCCTCCCTTGGCCCTATGAAAGGCATACTGGAGTACTGCACTGACCCGATAGTATCCTCCGATATTGTTCGAAATACGCACTCTTCGATTTTCGATTCACTGGCTACAATGGTTATCGAAAACCGGGTCGTGAAAGTGATCTCATGGTATGATAATGAATGGGGATATTCTAACAGAGTCGTCGATCTGATCGAAAAACTTTTCTAAACAGGGGCTTATTTACATGGTTATGAAGAAAGGATTAAATACCGTCGATCTGGATGGTAAAAGTGCGATCATGAGGGCGGATTTTAATGTTCCCCTGGATAAAGAAGGGCGAATAACTGATGATACAAGAATAAGGGCCGCACTTCCGAGTATCAATTATTTAATGGAGAAATGCTCCAAACTCATACTTATGAGTCACCTGGGAAGGCCAAAAGGCCAGATCTATGAGGAGATGAGGCTCGCACCGGTCGGTAAAAGGCTCTCGGAACTGCTTGGTAAAGATGTTATCGTCTGCAGAGAATCCGTGGGAGAGGAAACGAAAAAGATCATCTCCGGGATGCAGTCCGGTGATGTGGTCCTGCTCGAAAACCTGAGGTTTCATAAGGAAGAAGAAGAAAACGACCCCGGGTTTGCTAAAACCCTCGCAATGTACGCGGATGTATATGTCAACGACGCGTTCGGTACCGCGCACAGGGCGCACGCGTCGACCGAGGGGATAGCGCATTATCTGCCCGCGGTAGCCGGTTTCCTGATGGAAAAGGAGATAAACTTTCTTGGAAGGCTTGTCCATCAGCCCGAGCAGCCTTACATGGCGATAATCGGCGGCGCCAAGGTTTCCACAAAAATAGGTGTCCTCGAGAAACTCATAGACAAGGTAGGTGCCCTCATCATAGGCGGGGGCATGGCCTACACTTTTTTAAAAGCAAAAGGCTTTGAAGTTGGGAGATCGATCGTTGAAACCGGTAAGGTCAACCTTGCTTTTGAGCTCATCAAGAAGGCGGATGAAAAGGGTATAAAACTACTGCTGCCTCTTGACCATATTGTCACTGATAATATAGAGGAGGATGGTAAAACGAGGATAGTGGATACAAATGCGATCCCTGAATCCATGATAGGCGTAGATATCGGGCCCAAGACTATAAGGGCTTACAAAAAGGAAATAAAGCACGGGAAAACCGTGCTGTGGAACGGCCCTATGGGTATTTTTGAGATTGAGAAGTTCTCGAAAGGCACCAACCAGATCGCCAGGGCGCTGGCCGCCTGTGCAGGCATCACGGTTGTAGGCGGCGGCGATTCTGTAGCAGCTGTAAACAAGATCGGGGTCGCGGATAAAATCAGCCATGTGTCAACAGGAGGGGGGGCGTCTCTTGAGCTGCTTGAGGGTAGGGAACTGCCCGGTATCAAAGCCCTGCAGGACCTCTAGTGGCACGTCAACCTTGTAATGTCGCATAATACTTTAGGGTTGACATGACACTAATGAGAATTGCTGCGGTTGGAGACAGTCAAATTCCCGGGTAAACCGGTTTGCACATGAGAGATCTTTTTTACTTTCAGAAAAGGATATTGAAATGAGAAAACCCTTTATTGCGGGTAACTGGAAGATGTTTTTAACCAGGTCGACAGGTATTGAACTTGCAAAAGCAATTGCCCACGGGCTAGGGGACGCGGGAGATCGGGATGTTCTTGTATGCCCGTCGTTCGCGCTCCTGGGTGACGTTGCTGATGCTGTTAAAGGAAGCAATGTTTTGATTGGTGCCCAGAACATGCATTTTGAAAACGAGGGAGCTTTTACCGGTGAGGTTTCAGCGGATATGCTTTTATCGGTGTCATGCAGCTATGTAATTCTGGGGCACAGCGAAAGAAGGCATGTTTTTCATGAAAAGGACCCGACCATAAATAAAAAAATCCTGTTCGCTCTAAAAAAGAATTTAAAGCCGATCCTCTGTGTGGGAGAATTGCTTGAGGAAAGGGAAGCGGGCAGTACTGAAACAGTCGTAAAAGATCAGGTGACTTCAGGTTTGAGGGAAGTCGGGAAAGACAGCATGGGGTCTGTGACAATCGCTTACGAGCCGGTATGGGCAATCGGGACCGGAAAGACCGCGACCCCTGAAGATGCCGACGGTGTTCATTCGTTTATAAGGTCGATAATCTCGGAGCTGTACGGCAGGGAAATATCCGAAAAAACCAGGATCCTTTACGGGGGGTCCGTGAAACCAGGGAATGTAGACGAACTTATGGCAAAAGGGAATATTGACGGCGCGCTTGTGGGCGGGGCGTCACTCGAGGCTGATTCATTTTTAAGGGTAATCAAATTCGAGAGCTGATCTTATCAGCCGTCTTGGAATGGGCAAAGGAATTAAATTGTTATTTAATAAAAAAAAAATTATATTAACGGAATATAACTGGAATAAAGGTGGTTTTCAATGGTATTAGCGTTAACTGTTCTCTTTTTCATTGTCAGCGTCCTTTTAATGCTTATTGTACTTCTTCAGCCGGGCAGCAGCGGGGGAATGGGTTTTTTAGGTGGAGGCAGTCAATCCGCGTTCGGGACAAAAACAGGCAACGTGATGACGAAGTTTACGACTATTCTTGCAGCTCTTTTCCTTATAGTTAGTTTTTTTCTGGGTTACCTTAACGCAAGACAGGAAAAAGTAGAAACCCGGGAAATGCTGGAAATACTGGACGAGGTCGAACAGTTACCTGACACATCAACGGATGTTATAGGCGAAGATATAGGTGTTGATATATCGGACACGAACGAATAGCCGCTTATACCACGATCATGACTTTCACGGACTTGCCTGAGTCGCCCTGCACCCTGAAACCTTCGGCAGCTTTATCAAGAGGTAACCTGTGTGTTATCAGTATGTCTCTGTCCACTTTGCGGTTTACGATCAGGTCCAGGGCTTCAGCGGTTTCCGACGGGTAGTACCCCATAGATCCCGTTATAGACATGTATTTGAAAACGATCGTGTTGGCGTCCAGGCTTATCTCGTTCTCGAAGATAGAGGCTATGATCGCGGTTCCGTTTTCAGGTTTGAGCACTTCGAGGCACTGAAGAAATGTTTTCGGGATACCGGCGCAGTCGATCGATATGTCGCAGCCGCCCGCGGAATTTTTCTGATACCTCACGTAGTGGTCCCCGGTCAGCTTTTTGATCTTTTTTAGGGGGTCCTCTTCTTTTGCGTTTATCACGACATCGGCGCCGATTCGTCCTGCCGTTTCAAGCCTGAGCCTCGAAATATCTATAATAATTGTCCTTGCCTTTGTGTTGGCCTTTACAATTTGAAGATAGCCCAGGCCGATGATTCCCGCCCCGAAAATAGCGACAGTATCGCTGTCCTGAGGCTCTCTCATGTGAAAAGAGTGCATCGGGTTGCAGAAAGGCTCAAGCGTGGCTGCTGTTTCAAATGAAGTGCTGTCGGGTATCTTGAATAGATTTTTAAGCCTGTCGCCGGGGATTTCAACGTATTCGGCCATGCCGCCTTTGTTGTGCACACTGGCCACCCTGTCACCGGTTTTAAAACCGGTGACTTTTTTCCCGGCCTCAACTATTTCCCCTGTAAACTCGTGGCCTATTATCCTGTAATCATCTATGACCTTTGTTGAGTCCTCGGTTAAAAGGTCAGAATTGTACACGTGCATGTCCGAGCCGCATATCCCGCACACCTTTGTTTTTATCAGTACTCCGTCCTCTTTTATTTCAGGAATACCGACATCAACGATACGTATGTCTTTTTTGCCGAAAAATGCTGCTGCTTTCATGTTGATTCCTTTCAAGAGTATTTAATTTCCGGGTTTTTCGATATAGTCGGCGATCGTTCTGAAAATGATGCAGGTGCTCATGGCGCCCGCGTCTATAAAACCGATGCTCCGCTCTCCAAGGTTTTTTGATCTGCCGTGTTTACTGACCATATCTTTTGTGCTTTGGGCGCCCTGTTCAGCTTTTTCGGCAGCGTTTTTAAAAGCGTCTGAAAGCGATAAATTTTTCTCTATGCCCGCAAACAGCTCATTGACCGCCGGTTCCAGCGCGTCGATCATTGTTTTGTCACCGGGGTTCGCGTTACCGCGTTTTTTTATCTGTGTTAATGCTTCGTTCAGCATGTTCGTGATATCTTCGAGACTCAGGTTTTCTTTCCCATCGAGATTTTTCTCGTAATAGGAAGCCTGGCCTGTGAAAAAGGTCCCGAACACTGCCCCGGCCGCGCCCCCGATTGTCTTTATCAGCTCAAAACCGCCTTTTTTCAAAAGCTGCCCGATTGATAGCTCTGAAAACTCACCAAGTTTTTCGTAGAAGCTTTTAAACCCACTGAACATGCTGAAGCCGTGGTCGCCGTCACCGATCTCCGTGTCGAGTTTTGACAGGTAATCCTTTTTTTCATCGATAGTGTTATACAGGCGTTTGACAATTTCGACAAGGTCATTTTTAGTAATTACACTCAGGCTCCCCATTATCAGTCTCCAAATACTTTAAAATATGGTGTATTCACAGGTGCGTCCCACAATCTTTTTACTTCGGCGTCCGCTTTGGCCATGGAAAGAGAAAATCCCGCCATCTCCTGGGTGGTGATTATATCGGCTATCAAAGGTTTATACGGTTTGATATTCTTTGATTTCAATATTTCTTCCAGCCTGTTGTAAAGGATGAACATTTCCATGAGCGTTGTGGCCCCGGAACCGTTGATGAGCACAAGGGCGTCATCCCCGCTTTTAAAATCTCCGTCGGTGATTACCCTTCCAGCTACTATGTCCATCACAGCGTCCGCGGTGGTCATTTTAATCGGCCCCTCGGGACCTGCCTCCCCGTGCACACCAGGTCCGATTACAAGCTCGTCCTCGCCCAGCGTAAATAGAAGCTGGCCGGTTGCCGGATGGGTGCAGGGATTCAGGGCCACCGCAAGCGTTCTCGATGCTGAAACTATGGATTTTGTTTTTTCGATAATTTCATCCCTGGATTTTCCTTCTTCAGCCAGTGCGCCTGAAATTTTAAAGGCGAAGGTCATTGCCGCCATGCCTCTCCTGTTTTCCTCATCACCTTTGGGGGCACTGGCAATGTCATCGTAAAGAAGGACGGGTTCGACGTCTATCCCGTCGTCATGTGCCATGTCGAGGGCAATGTTCCCGTTTATCACATCTCCTTCATGGTTCGCTATCAGGAGCACTACCGGTGTGTGCCCGCTGTCCTCCCAGGCTATTTTAATACCTTCGTAAATCCTGTCTCCGCCGGAACAGGAGAAAATACCCCCCGGGATCTCAACATCGTGCATTCCGAATCCGACCATACCGTTGAAAGCCGGCTCGTGACCCGCCCCCTGCCCGAAAACGATCTGGACTTTTCCCTTTTCTTTCTTTTTCCGGCGGACAATAGTATCATCATCGATAAGCTCCAGCACGTCTATGTGAGCTTTTACCAGTCCTTTCATGAGTTCCTTTACAATGTTTTCCGGATCATTGATCAGTTTTTTCATTACCATTTTTATCCTCCTGAAAATTGTATTAAATTAATTGCGGCTTTTAAAGATTTCTAAAAACAAAAGTTTAACAGTATTCGTGAAAAATGCAACTAAAATCAAATAGATATTGTTGAATTTTTGCAAAAAAATATATTTTTTACGGGCCGCCGGTTATCCTCAGACGGTCGTCAGAAGCTTTTGTATTTAGTTCTTGGTGAATAAAGTCGAGCAAGCTCGAAGTTGCACCAACTCACTTTATTGAGCCGTCTCACCGCGACTAATCATGAAGTTACTAAAATAATTAAAAAACAGGAATTAGTAGTCAAGAACTAATTATTGTTTGACTTATAGCAAAGAATGTATACAATAATATTCCAGGATATTAAAATCGGTTTTCCGGGGAAAACCTGAATGGTTCCGGATGATCAGACTTCGCAGGTCCGGCAGCAGCCGGAAACAAAATAAAATAACAGGAGAAAATAATGTACAAGTATGGTTTGATGTCGTTGCTTTACACAGGGAACTACACAAAAGAGGACGTTGATTTTATTTCCCATGCGAAAGATCTGGGTTTCGATGGAGTTGAAATACATTTAGGCAGCCCGGATACTGTCCCGGTTGAAGAAACCAAAAATGCCATGAAAGAAACAGGGATGGAGGCCAACTTCGCGGTCACGCTTACCGAAGATACCAACGCCATTGCAAAGGACGCGGACGTAAGAAAAAAGGGCGTTGATTTTTTTAAGAAGTGTGTTGATGTCGCCCATGCAATTTCGGGCAGCGGCTGCGGTATCGGCGGCGTCAATTATGCTGCCTGGGGATATTTTACAGGGTCTGCAAGGACCGAGCAGGAGTGGGAGTGGGCGGTGATAAATTTCAAGGAAGTTGCCCGATACGCGAACGATAAAGGCGTAGCGCTCAATGTAGAGCCCGTGAACAGGTTTGAGACTTTTTTTCTCAACACTGCGGCGGATGCCGTTCAGTTTTGCAAAGATGTGGGCGTATCGAATACCAGGGTACATCTCGATGCCTATCATATGATAAGGGAAGAAAAGAGTTTTTACAAGGCAATTGTCGAAACCGGGGATTACCTGGGCCATTTCCACGCCTGTGAAAATGAGCGGGGCATACCCGGGACCGGACTGGTGCCGTGGGAGGAACTGTACCGCGCGTTAAAAGATATCAACTACGGGGGCTGGATCACGATAGAATCATTTGTGCCCGATATAGAAGAGCTGGCAAGGCTCTGCGCGATCTGGAGAAAGCTCGCGCCGAGCGCCGACGCGCTCGCCGGAGACGGTTTGAAAAACATAAAGGTTATCGAAAAAAAGGTTTTCGGGTAGAAGAAACTTAATAAAATCCGGAGGATAAATATGCAGGCAGCTGTTTACAGCGGGATCGGGTCAATTGAATGCAGAGAGGTCGAAAAACCTGTTATAGGAAATAACGAAGCGCTTATAAAAGTAAAAGCCGCCGCCATATGCGGTACGGACCTCAGAATATTTAAGAGCGGTCATTTCGCGATAAAAGAAGGTGAAGAGAGGATAATGTGCCACGAGTTTTCGGGTGAAATTTGTGAACTGGGATCAGATGTAAAAACTTACAAAACAGGGATGAGAGTCAGCGTGGCATCAAACGTCGGGTGCGGTGTGTGCAGGTACTGCAGGATGGGCAGCCTGCACCTGTGCCCCGAGTATATCGCCCTCGGCATCTCAATTGACGGCGGTTTCGCCCAATATTTTAAATTACCGCAAAAAGCACTGCTCCAGGGAAACATGATCCCGTTTGACGAAGGTACATCATTTGAAGAGGCAGCTCTCGCCGAACCTTTGTCCTGCTGCTACAACGCTTACAAGTCGGTTGGCACTGTGCCCGGCGATAACGTGCTGATAGTGGGGGCCGGCCCCATGGGCGTTCTTCATCTGCAGGTCAACAAGCTGGCCGGCGCCGGAAAGATCATGATGGCGGACGTTTCCGAACCGAGACTCAAACTGATCGAAAAATATGGGCCCGATGTGGTCATCAACACAGCTAAAGAAGACCTCATCGAAGCAGTGATGAATAATACCGGCGGAAAGGGGGCTGATGTGGTGATCACGGCGTGCCCGGCACCGGATATACAGCAGCAGTCGATCGAGCTCACTGCCAAGCTGGGAAGGATCAACCTTTTCGGAGGTCTTCCAAAAGGTAAAGAGTACGTGCCGCTCAACACGAACCTCATACATTACAACGGCATAATCGTAACCGGGACCACAGGGTCGTCTCTTGCTCACCACGAGGCCGCGCTCGGGCTTATAACAAGCAAACAGGTAGACACAAAATCGTTAATAAGCAAACGATTCAAACTATCTCAGATAAAAGAAGCCTTTGAATATGCCATGAGCGGTGAAGGGATGAAAACCTTGATTGAGTTTTAGCAAATGTTTATGATAGGAGAATAACGATGACAAGAGAAAAAGCGATCCAATGCATGGAGGAATATTTCGGGGAAAATAAAAGGTACATCGAGCACACTCATAAAGTGCTTGCGGTTGCCGAGCAGATACTGGATGCCGAGAGTATTGACGATACATTTGTCAGCGATGTGGTAGTTTTAAGCACCATTTTTCACGATATCGGGATACCTGAAGCGGAAAAAAAGTATAATTCATCTGAAGCGGAGTACCAGGAAAAGGAGGGCGGACCGATCGCGCGTGAATTACTGACCGGCCTGGAAGTGCGGCCCGATATACTGGAAAGAGCGTGCTACATAGTGCGCCACCATCACACTATCGAAAAGGTTGACGGTATCGACTTTCAGGTCCTGTGGGAAGCAGATTTTGTCGTCAATATCGATGAGAAAAATATAACTGTGGAAAAAGGTGAGGAACAGAAAGCCATCGATGAAAATTTTATAACAACGACCGGAACAAAGCTGATATCCGGAATGTTTTAAGTGCGGGACCCCCCGTTCGATGAATTTATGGATATTTGTGAGAAATGGGGGTTACGATTTACACGGCTGTATTATAAAGTCATCTACGAGTCCATTAAAAAACCACCGTTTACGTTTATGATCTGTCCTGTGATAAAATTAGATTCATCCTGAGACAGGAACAGCGTTGCCACAGCAACATCTTCAGGGGTCCCCAGCCTGCGTACGGGCAGGGATTGGGCAACCTGTTTTCTTTTGGCATCGTCCCAGTAGTCCATCATCGGCGTGATCACGGCGTGAGGGGCAACGGCATTGACATTTATCCCGAAGGGGCCGAGCTGTCTGGCAAGTGATTTTGTGAGCACGCTCATAGCCCCTTTTGAAGCCCCGTAAACAGGTGCTGTTGTGTTGTCACCCCGCTGCCCCGATATCGATGATATGTTGACGATTTTTCCATAGTTCTGTTTTTTCATGACAGGGACAACCTCCCTGCAGCAGTAGAAAGTCCCGAAAACATTTACCTCGAACACCCTCTTTAAAACTTCATCGCTGATTTCTTCGATCTGGCCGAAAGACAGAATGCCTGCGTTGTTGACAAGAATATCGATGCGGCCGAAGCTGTCGAGACAAGTGCCGATCAGTTTTTTAACATCCTCTACCTTCGAGACATCGGCTTTCACCGCCATGGTCCTGGAACCTGATCTCTCAATTTCCGAGACGACCTCGAGAGCTTTGCTCTCGGATTTTGAGTAATTCACTATGACGTTTGCCCCCTCCCGCCCGAATAGAAGAGCAATTCCTTTACCGATACCATTGCTGGACCCCGTAATAATGGCTGTCTTGCCATCAAGTTTTTTTATCTTTTTGTTCATTCTTTTCATCCCGGATGATTATTTCGCTAAATCTTAATCAATTTTTGTGTGCCGATCAATAAAAACAGTTTCCGGGTAATTATACGTATTACTTTCAACTGCTGAGCTTGACGTAATGCCTTGAGCATTGCTATACTAATGTAATTATAAGATAACAGGAATACAAGATAATAGGATTACAGTTTTTTACATAAAAAACCTGCCGTGTGTTTTTTATACAGTTTTTAATAATTTATACTTGCGCTATGAATGAATAAGAGCTTAAAATATATATAGGTTAAACATCGACTGGAGGGGATAGAAACAATGAAAAGGTCTATTGACAGATTGAGTGTGTGTATTGAAACGATTTTTCCTTACCAGGTCCCTGTTGAAAAACAGATCAGAACATGTGCTTCAGTGGGTTTTAAAGCGTACGAGTTCTGGTATCATGATATGGAAAGAGACGGCAGGGGCGGCTGGATCGAAAAAGAAAATGCCAAGGACCTTGACATGATCTATCAGCTGAACCAGGAGCTCGGGATGAAGCTGGTCAACTTTACACTGAATTCTCCGCACGTCGATCACGGTGGAAACCTGCTTGATGACAAGGCCGCTGACATGGCGATGCGAGCTTTGGACGAGTTGATACCTGTCGCTCAAAAACTCGGGGTGCTCCAGCTTATCACTTTTGTGGGTTTTGAAGCGCCCGGGATGAGCAGGGCCCGGATGATAAAAAAGGTTGCCGGTTTACTGCGAAAAATGGACCGGACCCTTGACGGAACAGGGGTCCAGATCACGGTAGAGCCGCTCAGCTGGCCTAAGTATCAGGGCTGCCTCCTGCCGACGATCAAAGACACAGGTGAACTGCTCAGGGAGGTCGGGGGAAAGAATGTTAAAATACTTTATGACGTTTTTCATATCCAGATAATGACCGGGAACATAATCGCTACCCTTGAAGAGTATGTCGATCTTATCGGGCACATACACATATCCGGGGTTCCGGGGCAGCACGAGCCCGTTAACGGGGAGCCTGTCTCTTATACACATCT
>DRHN01000146.1 GCA_011049595.1 Spirochaetota bacterium
ACTCATGTCAATACCGTCAAAGTTCAAAGATACATCCTCCGATCGAACGGCAGCCGGATTAAAAATCAGAAAAATAAATATAGAAATTGAGATTATATTAAGTTTGGTCCTCATGCATTGCTCCAGGTGCAGGTATTTATGTTATTATATTATCGGTAAAAGACCGGTAATTTCTTGTTTTCTTTTTTTTCATACCGCTATAAATTTGCAGATACCTGGTCCTTAACGCTGTTTACGTTTTATAGACAATATATGAGAAAAAATCCTGGGAGGTATGATAAATGTACATCTATGATGAACTGAAATCCTTTGAAACCGGCGGGGGGAAAATAAAAGTCGGGATCGTGGGGGCAGGATTTATGGGTCAGGGTATAGTGGAAGTTATGGAAAGCGCCCCGGGAATGGAAGTGGCCGCTATATCGGACATTGACATCGATCGGGCCGCGGCATGTTACGAGTCCGTCGATTTTAAGAATTACTCTGAAATTAAGAACGCCCACGAGGCGGTAAAGATCGATCTATCAAAAAGGAGGGTGATCTGCAGCGATTTCAGGATAATACCGGAAATCGAGCAGCTCGATTTTATCATAGAAGCAACAGGAGTACCCGAGGTCGGCGCCCAAACCGCATTTTTCAG
The DNA here is from genome assembly GCA_011049595.1 of Spirochaetota bacterium. Lineage (GTDB taxonomy): Bacteria > Spirochaetota > B62-G9 > B62-G9 > DRHN01 > DRHN01. Next base: position 638 of record DRHN01000146.1, read on the forward strand.
TATTATGAATAAAAAGCATGTCGGGATGATGAATGTTGAAGCTGACATTACCGTTGGTTATTACCTGAATATGCTTGCAAAGAGATCAGGGGTAGTGTACACTGTGTGCACCGGGGATGAGCCCGCGGCTATAAAAGAGCTCCACGATTTCGTAAAAACTCTGGGTTTTAAAGTGGTAGCCTGCGGGAAAGGGAAGAACAACCCTCTCGATGTAAACGCGACACCTGAAACACTTGGATCCAGAGCAAAGGAGTCGGGCTTGAACCCGAGACTCCTGACAGAGTTCGTTGACGGCTCCAAGACCATGGTAGAAATGAGCTGCGCGGCCAATGCTACAGGCCTCACTATAGATAAAAGAAACATGCACGGCGCGAACGTTAATGTGGACCAATTGTCAAAGGTGTTCACAATAAAGGATAGGGGCGGTTTGTTGAGCAGTGAGGGTGTTATTGATTATGCAATTGGAGACGTGGCCCCCGGGGTTTTCCTGGTAGCAAGACATGAGGGAAAGATCGTTAACAGCACACTAAGATACCTTAAATTAGGAGAAGGCCCCGATTATTTATTTTACAGGCCCTATCATCTCACAAGCATCGAGGTCCCTGTTTCTGTTGCTGCCGGTTTTCTGCACCAAAAATCCGTTATTTCAACCGCATCCCCCCCGACAACTGAAGTCATAACAATCGCAAAAAAAGACCTTGAAAAAGGGGGTCAAATCGACTGCCTCGGAGGGTTTACAGTATACGCGGGGATAGAAAAAACCGATAATGCCCGTCACGACAACCTGCTGCCCTTCGGGCTTTGCGAAGGCGCCGCGCTAAAAACCGACATTAAAAAAGGAAGCCCAATTACATATGAAAATGTCAAATTAAAAGATAATCTTCTCCTTAGTTTTAGAAAAATTCAGGACAGGATGATCGATTAAAGTGCAGAATAAAACTTGCTTTTCGCAAAAACATATTAATTGTAAAAATGAATAATTTCAATTTAACAGTCAGAAAGTACATCCTTTTGTGGGTCTTTATCGCAATGGTCGCGGGGTATCTTGCGGGGCGGTATAACCCTGAGAGGGTCGTAAAGCTTGAGTTTCTGTTGACCCCCC
>DRHN01000147.1 GCA_011049595.1 Spirochaetota bacterium
ATTTTAATGTCATCAATCCCGTATTTAATAACGTGCCTTTTAAGGACCCCGCTGCAGGCCTCAAAAGTCAGATGCTTCCCTCCTCCTGCCGGCGGATGAAAATCTAATACAGCGGATAATTTATCCTCGGCAATTTTCACCTCCATATACCCATCTTCATAGGGCTGGATCATTACTTTGTTGCCTTTCAGCTCAACCTTTCCGCCGACACCTGTTATAATTTCTATTTTGTTCTCTTCCTCGACTTCATTCTTTGTAACAGGGAAATCGTACTCAAGCGCAATTTTTAGAGGCTGTTTTGCCTTGATTACTTCTCCCGTAACCCGCCGGCCGGACACTCCCGGTTTTGCCTTTATTATTTCGGCGATCGTTTCACCGTGTTTGAAGATTTTTTGCGCATCATCATTTCCTATAACCGTCAGCAATTGCAGGGGAATATTGACATCATCCTGATTTACCGGAAAAAAAATGTTAATGTGAGGGTCCACCCCGTCCGTTTTCTCATCACCCTCTGCTCCGGTGAAACTAATAGGGAAAGTCGAACTGTCAGGAGAGATTCCGGCCAGAATATCCTCGATCACTCGTTTATTGACTCCGAATTTTACACGTGCACTCTTCATTATTTGAATAACGTCCTCTGCTGACGGTACTATTTCTTCAAATTCATTCTTTTCTATTGTGACCTGTGCTTTTAATCTATCGTCTGATATTTTAATTTTAACTGTCAGCGGTCTTGAAGGTACAACCGAAATAACGGCATTTTCAATGACCACAAACCCGTCACAACCGGCTATATACTGGTTCTTGTCGGTTATGGTGACCTGGTGCCCGGGGGTCAATGCTAAAGCCTTGGAAATTTGCCCGAATATGTTCATCTTCACTACTGTATCATCAAGCACCTGCCTTTCAGCGACAGCACTTCCCTTTTTTACAGATTCGACGGAGCGCATCCTGGGCGATTTATACATACTCGCGCTGCATGCTTTAAACTCCTGCTCCGGGAACCGCACGTAAAATTTGATGTTCTCAGTTTTATTTAGCTGCGGGGTGTCGCCTCTTGCAACGACAACAGGACCGATATTTATTTTCTGGCTGCAGGATGTTTGAACGGCATTGAGTATACTGGCCTGGTCAAGGCCGATTATGATGTTGTTGTACTTCAAAACATTAAATATCTCGGCAGCATTGATTTGTTCACCGGTATATATGATCTGCAGAAAACAGGTCATCTTATCATTGGAAATCGTTATGTTAAAAGGCCTTTTCATTTTTAAAACCTGTTTACTCAACTTGCGTACAAAAACATTTCAAGTGTATAATATAAATAAAATAGTTGAATGAATATTCAGAATCAAAGAAAAAGCGACTTTTCTTTACCCAATATTATAAACTATCTTTAATAGTTTTGCATTCAAATAACAGTTTATACTATACTTATTATAGGATAACGATACCAAGGAATGTGAAATGAAAAAAGCAACATTTTCTGTTTTATTCTCAATTGTGATCTACATCGTTTTATTTTCTGAATCGACAGGCTTTGCTGTTACACTTGTTGACAGTCCGATAAATAATGCACTGTCAAAGATCTTCCCGGAGCTGAAACAGGGTTACATTGACTTGAATAATAATAATCAAATGGACCAGTCTGATGAGATCGATGAACGCATCGCCGAAACTGTTATAAAGGACAGCCAGCTGCAGGGCAAAGAAATACTCGATTTTATCATCAATTACTATATGTTTCTGCCGCTGGACAAGGTACGGAAAGTCAAGGAGATCCTGGACAACCCGAAAGGGGCCATATCCGAGATTGTCGCCCTTCGATACAGGATCAAGATATATGAAATTGAGCAAAGACGCTCGGAGATGGAAGAGTCCGGGGAAAGAGTGATAACCTCACTGCAGAAACAGCAGACCGAAGAAAGGCTCAGGGAACTTATTTCAATAATGATAAATTCTTATAAAAAAGAGGGCAACGCGAGTGAAAAAGCGCTGATCGAGGCAAGGGCTGAATTTTTAAAGGTCGTGAATGATGGAAACCCGGTCCCCCTGGACCTTCGGGAGGAGAGTAAGGAGATCCTTACCAGCATTTTGATAAACAGAGTATTAAAAAACGGGGGCAGCAAGAACGAAGTCCCCGAGGTTATAACATCTATCGAGGCTATCGGCCAGCTGAAGCGGGAGACCGCTGTCGATTATTTAATGGACCTGCTTTCCAACAAGAGCTACAAAATTCATGCGATTCGGGCACTTGGCAACATAGGCAACCCCCAGGCTTCTGACAGGTTGTTGAGAGAGCTGGAAAGAGAGCAGGACCCTGAGATAAAGATCGAGATAATCAGGGCTCTCGGAAAGGCCGGGAATGAAAAAGTAGTCATGAAACTGAAGGGAATGTTCAATAACGAAGAGGAGATGCTTACGGTTGAGCTGAAAAAAGAGGTATTTTTAGCTCTGTCAAAAGCAAGTAAAAAACATGCTGACCCCACCCTGGTCCCGGTTTTCAACAACTATCTAAGCTCCAACGACCCTTTTTATCGTATGGTGGCGATCCGCGGGCTCGCGAACCTCAATGCTTTCAGGGCAGCGAATGAATTGAATAACATACTCCAGAAAGAGACCGATCCGATAATACAGCTCGAGCTCATAAGAGCTTTATCGATTTTAAAATACCCGAATTACATAGTCTCTTTCACCGTCCTGCTGAAAAGGAAGAATATCGATCCGGAAGTAAGAAAAGCCATTCTGGACCTTTTAGCAAAAGAAAAACGGACAGAACTCGTTATCAATCACATAATCCTTAATATCGGGCACCCGGACCCTGAAGTACGGGAAACCGCAAAAGAGGCAATACTGAAGCAGAGCAAGATCAATTTGAGGCTTGTCGCTTCTTCACTGAACAATGTTCTTGTCCGGTCAAAGGATAAAACAGTGCTTGTTATGGGGTCTGAAATTCTCAGTAAATTAAAAGACCCGTTGTCGGCCCCGACCTTTCTGTTTCTTACAAAGAGTGAGTACACCGCGGTACGCGAAAACGCCACATGGGGAATTTACAGAATAGGCAGGATTGAAAACATAAACCTGGTTGTTGAGCTGGTCAAGATCGCCACGGATGAATCACAGCCTACCTCGGTGAGGACAAACGCGATCAGGGCTCTTGGAGCAATAGGGTATTCAGACGCCAGGGTCAACACCATAGGAACTTTGATCAATATCATCAAACTTCAGGATGAAAAATATATAATCATGAAAAAATTCGCGATACAAGCCCTCGGGGAAATAGGCCGGACAAATGACAAGGTCCTGAACATACTGACAAAAACGCTTCTGTCCTCAAGCAACCTGGCGATCAAATTAGAAACCGTATCAACGCTCAATAAAATCGGCGACGATTCAGAAACCGTTGTCAGGACCCTGAAAAAACAGTTCAACCAGACGGAAGAGTCCGCCCTGCAGATTGAAATCCTTAGGGCTATGGGTGACATCGGCACTGTGGAAGGTGTTGATCTGGCCCGGGTCTACCTCGAAAAAGGAAACAGGTCCAATGAAGATAAAATAGAAATACTTTATATTCTGTCCAGAATAGGAAAAACAGAATGCATCAACCCGATACTCAAGATCGCGATGGAACCGCCGCTGAAAACCTACGCTCTCACAGTACTCGGTGATTTTGACCCGGATGTAATAGTCCCGGTTCTAAAGGACAAGAGGAGGTCCGAGTCTGATAACAAGGTCCTCGAGATCATCAACAGCGTGCTGTACCGTCTGGAAGAAGATTTATAATGCAGGTTATCATGTACTATTCCCTGTATCCAGCAGGCTGCTGTTCTGAACAGTTTTTTCAAAAAATTGTTTTTTATTAAAAAAATTTGGCTTGCATTTACCCGATATTTTATTTTACATGCTTGAACAAAGAAGAAAATAAAAAGGAGGCTTGCGAATGGCTCATCCGGTAGAACTTGATTGTTCTTATGAAGAAACAGCGGACCGATTAAGGGTCTTCTTCCGGTTCCTGCTGGTGATCCCGCACCTGATCTTTCTCGGTATTTACGGGATTCCGGCCTTTTTCGTCGAGGCCATTGCTATGCTCGTTCTTCTTTTCTCGGCAAAGTATCCTGAAAAGATGTGGAATTATGTTCTCAGGTACCTGAGGTTCGATATCCGCGTATCAGGATATATAATGTTCCTCACAGATGAGTACCCGCCATTCAATGGAAATGAGGAAGAATCCTATCCTGTGACTTTCTATATTGACAGGCCTGATAAATGGTGCTGGTTCAAGTTCATCCTGAGGATCTTTGGCTTTGTAATTATGCTGCCGATATGCATGCTCGTATTGTTGGTTCTCACTATACTGACCCCCACGCAGATGGGTATTGCCTTTTATAGCGGAAAAAGAGATGCCACCGCGTTCGAACTACAGGTCAAATGCCTGCGCTTTATGGCCAGATATGCGGCATTCGTCATGTGCCTGACAGATGAACTGCCGGCCGTTCTTTTCTTCGGCCTGGAGGAAGTGGACTGACATTTCTGAGAACTTAAACAGAAAAAGAACGGGACGATCAACTTTTCGCCTCGATTTTAACTATTTCAAGATCAGTCTTAGAAAAATCATTTCTGGCAAGCTGTTCAGCTTGTGAATTTCTAATACTAAAAGCCACTACTTACACCTCGTATGAAATGTATATAAACTATAATGATGTATATATTACATACAAATAAATCTTTAAAATTTTTTTAATGGTTGCGCTGAAAAATTAGGGTTTTGAAAAGGTAATATTTAAAAACGGAAACAAGTCTAATGAAGATAAAATAGAAATGCTTTATATTCTGTCCAGTTGTGCTTATTGTCTTATTTTTGGACCTGGTGTTTTGTTGTAGAGTATGTTCTCGACTTCACGAAAACTGAGAGCCTCGAGCACGTCCTCTTTTGATATTTTCTCCCTGCACTGCATATCAGCTATGGTACGCGAGACCTTCAATATTTTATTGTATGAACGCGCAGACAGCTTGTACTTTTTTACGGCTGTAAATAATATTTCTTTTATTTCCATACCTATGTAACAATATTTTTTCACAAGCTCTGTGCTCATAAAAGCGTTTAGGTTTATTCCATACTTAGAAAGCCGTTCCTGCTGCACTTTTCTTGTCAGATTGACCCTTTTTTTGATCACGGATGATGACTCAGAGTGACTGTTTTCAAACATCTGCGCTGCTTTTAAAGGTTTTACTTCCACCTGGATATCTATTCTATCAAGGATCGGCCCGGATATCTTCATGTAATATTTATTGATCTGAAACGAGTTGCACCTGCACACTCGTTCAGGGTCAAACAGGTATCCGCAGGGGCACGGGTTCATCGAAGCTACAAGCATAAACAGGGACGGGAATGTAATACGTGTATCCGCTCTCGCGATCGTGACGGTGCCTGTTTCAAGCGGCTGGCGCAGAGACTGTATGATATTGTTCTTGAACTCCGTGAACTCGTCAAGAAAAAGCACTCCATTGTGCGCGAGGGTTATCTCTCCGGGTATGGGGTTTTTACCCCCACCTATGATCGAAACTTCAGACGCTGTGTGGTGAGGAGCCCGAAAAGGCCGGCTGCTGATCAGACCCTGCCCGGCAGCCAGGAGACCGGCAATACTATAGATTTTTGTAGTTTCTATGGATTCCTCTTTTATCATTTCAGGTATTATTGTCGGTATTCTCAACGCTATCATGGTTTTCCCGGACCCGGGCGAACCTATCATAAGAATATTGTGCCCTCCCGATATCGCTATCTCGATCGCCCTCACTGCGTAATTCTGGCCCTTTACATCAGAAAAATCATCTGAATGTTTTTCACTAAAACGGCCTCTTTCGTTGTTGTTCTTTTCAATTTTCGTGTAGATCACATTATTAAGATCTTTTTCACGCTCATAATCGGCTGGACGAAACTCCCAGGTTCCGGCAATAATATGTACTGCCTCAGTTAAATATCTGACCGGATAAATGTCCATATCCGGGATAAGGCGTGCCTCTTCATAATTATCGATGGGAAGTATGATCCCGTGGACACCCTGCTCCCTGGCATTCTCGAGAATTGCAAGTACACCGTGTATCGGTCTTATATAACCATCCAGAGCAAGTTCCCCGAGAAAAATGTAATCACCTACATTTTTTTTAATTTTTACCTGCTCTGAAACGATCAAAGCGCCGATGGCAATTGCAAGATCGAATATAGACCCCTCTTTCTTTATGTCAGCAGGCGCCAGATTGATCGTGAGTTGGCCCAGAGGGAATGTGTAACCGCTGTTTCTAATCGCAGCATTTACTCTTTCTTTTGCCTCCTTAACCGCCGTGTCAGGCAGACCCACTATCGACTGCTGTGGTAGACCTTTTTTTAAATCAACTTCAATATCTATTATGGATGAGCTTACACCCAGCACAGTTGCCGACTTAAGCCTGCAAAACATGGAGCCGCCTCAGGTTTTTATAAGATTAAACAGCCGGCATTCAATTTTTATTTCATGATTATACACGTTTTCTCAACACAATCTGAATCAGGGTATACATAATACCGGCGGTTAACTCTTGGCTTCGCAGTAAGCGGGGAAAAAAGGGGTTAAAATTACTGTTTTTCTTCATACTGTATTTTTCTTTTAATGACAAACCTCTTTGCTTTTAAACCTTTAGGCCCTTCCACAATACCGAAACTTCCACCCCCGAGGTAATATACTTCTTCATTAGGTTTTAAATGGTAATATTTTTTCAACTCTTTCAAAACACAGTCAAAATGTGCTTTTTTCTTTGTCTCTTTATGTGTAATGGCTGTAATAATTTTATTTATCGGTTTGTTGCATACGGGGCATATTTCTCTTTTTGCCTTTTCTTTTTTTCTATAATCCCTGTACTTTTTGTAATGTTTACGATTGTGCGTATTCACTTATTATTCCTGTATTATTTTGGGCAATACAAAGAAATATTAATACATAATACCCATTCAGGCAATTTGAAAAGTTTTTACAATCAATAGCCCTTTTTAGGCTGCCTGTATCAGGATGTGTGGAATTACAGAAATTATGGCTAGCCTGTTCGCGGTTACGTCATTAATCCCGATGTGAGAGAGTTTGCCAGTTTAACAATGGCTTCGCTGATATAATCTTTATTATTGATCATTGTTTTGAGGTTTTCGATTTTGTTTTTCCGAAGGATATTTATACTAATTTTTTCCGCTTTTGTAATCATTGAACCGAAATTATTTTTTTTTGTCTTTCTCATGATCTTTATTTAATAAATCCTGTTCTCAATACCCGTTCTTAAAACAACCGGCAAAATATTGCGGCAATTCAAACCTGAAATGCGTTCTCAATATACCGGATCACATCACAGTCGATACTTGCCACGTCAAATCTTATATTTATGTTCTGAAGTTTATATTTCTCCACATAATACCTGGCGACACTCAGTATATGCCGTTTCTTATGGTTATCCACCGCCTCAAACCCTCGCCCGAATTGATTGCTGTTACGCGCTTTGACCTCGACAAAGATTATTATGTCCTCCCTGCTTGCTATTATGTCCACCTCTTTTTTTTGATATCTGAAATTCCTTTCAAGGATTGTCCAGCCTCTTTTTTTCAAATAACTGACTATTTTATCTTCACCATATATACCGGTGGAATATTTGCTGCCGGTTTTATTTTCGCTCTTATTCATGCTTTATTTCCAGCAGCACCTTTAAATCTAAGATAGGGCCTTATGCCGTTTTTAATCGCGAACGCGGTTAAAAACTGATCAATTTATCGCTACTATCCCTCACCCAGCATTTGTTTTAAATCAACTTTTGCGACAGGCTTTTTGATAAAGACAGATTTTTCCGATTCTAAATCGATTATTATTCCTGTACCGGGTTTTACCCCGAATTCATCGATCACAACCGTTACTTTCGGCCTCAATGGGAGCTCCGGGTTCGCGCTGACGACTTTTGCTATCACACCATTGTTAAGCTCTACAACACTGCCAACGGGATGTATAGCCATACTGGAAAGAAATGCTTTTACAATATCGGGATCGTACTTTCTGTTCGAACCTCCCAATATGTTTTTCATCGCATGGTATGAAAGGTGCTCTTCACGATAACTTCTCTTTTTTATCATCGCGGCAAAAACATCACAAACCGATACTATCCTGGCGTATACCGATATATCATTACCTTTTAGTTTCCTAGGGTACCCGCTCCCGTCATACATCTCATGATGCTGCATAACGATATCAGCTATTTCGTTTTCCATGCCGATTTCATTTAATACAACCCTGTACCCGTAAACAGTGTGAGTTTTAACCCGGTTATACTCATCCGGAGTTAAAGCCCCCTCTTTTTCAATAATATACGAAGGAACTCTTACCATACCGACATCGTGCAGCAGGGCCCCCACTCCCAGGGGAGTCAATTTTTCCTTGCCGTAGCCAAGTGAAAACCCGGTTGCCATTGCCAGGATTGAAACATTTACACCAAGGTTATGGAGATATTTCCCCTTATGCGCGACAGTGACCTCACTCAGTGCGCCGCTTACATCCTTACTCACCTCGATAAGAAGGTCATCAATACCATTCATGATCGCATCTTTATCATACACGGAACCATTTCTGGTTTTTTCAAATATATCCTCGACCAGCCTGTATGAATCATCCCAGACAGTTTTAATACTTGAGGAGTCCTGTTCTGAACGGTCATCATCTCCGGCCGGCCTCTTTTTTACCTGGTCTTCTACAGACTGTTTTATTACTACACCCGAGGTCTCTACTTCTTCGATCCCCCACTTTATCAAACGGTTAATATCCACTTCTTTAATAGGGACCATGGGTGCAGCCAGGATGTTGTTCTCGTCCACATAAACAGCCTTATCAAACACCATACCCGGCTTGAGGTCTTCAACTTTATACTTTTTTAATGCCATTATTTAACTCAGCTTTAATTTATAAACAAACGCGAGAATTTGAGCGATTATTTCATAGGTTTCTTCAGGTACGTATTCACCAGGGTCAAATTGCATCAGGGCCTCACTGAGCAGTTTGTTTTCTTCGATCGTTATTCCGTTCTCCTTTGCGATTTTTATTATCAATTCGGCAAGTCTGTTTTTTCCTTTTGCGATGATTTTCGGTGCCTTCTCTCCCGGTTCGTATTTTAGAGCTAAAGCGTTTTTCCCCATAAAATCACATTTTTATATCAATTTTTTTTAAACTGTTGGCTGAATAAAAAGCCTGCTCTCTAAAAGGCACAAACGCAACCTCGACCTTCTTATTGTAGTTAACGGATTTCAAATGATTTATCAAAATTTCCGCATTAGATCTTAAAATACACTTTAACTTTTGATCGTTTGTAGATACGTAACAAACAATAGCTTCATAATCAAAATAAACCAGAAACCCTATTTTTCGCTCTTCATCGAGTGTTATCGAAAGAAAAAACGAATTGTCGATACTATTTTTTTCTTCCGATATTTTCAGATCGCACAGGTAACTGTTATCATCGACCCGCAGGGGAAATAAAAAAATATTTTCGTTGTCATTCATCATATTATATAGATTCTGCAGAATATAATATTCCACAGCTTTATTTAATGTGAGTTTCTTTTTATTCAGTATATGCGATATATTCTGGTTTTTCACGCTGTTTTGCACAATTTTCTTATTATTTTTTTTATTTTTTTGAATAAAAACAAAAAGGCTTACAAGAAAATTATCGGAGGTAATCAATTTTTGAATAAATGGTTTTTTCGTGTTTAGCAGTGCTAACAGGTTATTGTTGCCTGTGCTGAAATTCGGGAGTTCCAGCTTTTTAACATATTTAAGTTCCAGACCCGGCGACACTTTTACAACCTTTGCCATAAACAGCCGGCTTGAAATATTTCTGTTGAGGATCGCGTTATGGGTTTTCCCTTTGAACTCAACCAGAAATTTTCCTTTTCCAAGACTTCTGAGCACCCTGACCCTTAGAAGCTGACCGACTTTTACATCCTTTGTCACGCTTTTGGCTGCCGGTGCTGTTATTTCTGATTTTTTAATTTCCATAAATCAAACGCTTCTCTTACAGGTCTGTAAGAGTTTCTGTGGATCACCAGCGGTCCGTACTCAAAAAGCATATTCCTGTGTAAAGCGGTTGGGTACCCTTTATGGGATGAGAAACCGTAATCAGGATATTGCTTTGAAAGTGTAACCATAATGTTATCCCGGTAGACCTTGGCAATAATACTTGCGGCTGCCACAGAAACACTTTTTTCCTCCCCTCTGACTACGGAGAGAGAACTAATTGATATATCGTATAATTTTACAGCATCAATTAATAAAAAATCGGGTTTCAAAGCTGAATTGCTAATTGCTTCTTTCATTGCCAACTTTGTCGCGTTGAATATATTGATTTCGTCGATCACGCTTGAACTTATCGACCCGATACCGGTCGATACCGCGGTCCTGCAGATACGCTCAAAAAGACTTCTTCTTTTTTTATCGCTGATTTTTTTTGAATCAACAATACCGGTCGGTATATTGTGAGGATCAAGAACAACACACGCTGCAACCACGGGGCCGGCCAGGGCCCCTCTACCCGCTTCATCAATGCCGGCAATAGTTTTGAAACCTCTTGTTAAAGCATTATTTTCCAACCGGCACATAAACTTATTTTCAAAGTTGTACATCAAATATTTCCTGGATATTTATCCCGGATGTGATCATAAAAGGAAAATTATTTAATTTCACGTAATCATAGGCGTTTATGACATGAGTTTATCAATCAGGATATTACTCATTTCATTTTTTTCAAAAGCGGCCTGATCTGCGCTGCTTTTCCAACCCGCTGTCTCAAATAGTACAATTTAGCCCTTCTCACCCTGCCTCTTCTCACAACTTCTAATTTTTCGATCCTGGGTGAATTTACAGGAAACACCCTTTCTACACCTATGCCGTAGGATTCCCTTCGCACACGAAAAGTTTTTCTATCACCGCTGTTTTTAATAGCAATGACATATCCTTCAAAGATCTGTATCCTCTCCCTTTTTCCTTCGATTATTTTTACGTGGACCTTTAAAAGGTCGCCGACTTTAAACGGCAGATCATCATATTTTATATATTCCCGCTCAATCTCATTTATTACGTTCATTTGGCCCTCTCCTCTTAATAATTTCGTTTAATATTTTTTTGTAATCTTCCGGAACAGTGACTTCATCTAAAAGTTCCGGTCTTTTTTCCAGTGTCTTGATAAGCCTTCTTTTTATCCGCCATTTTCTTATTTCTTCATGATCACCCGACAGAAGGACTTGAGGCACGCTTTGACCCCGGTACTCAGCCGGCCTGGTGTACTGCTCGTACTCCAAAAGTCCTGAGTCATCAAAACTTTCCTCCAGCCTTGATCCTTCATTTCCGAGCGAGCCGTCCAGCTCTCTTGTAATTGAATCTACAATAACCGCAGCCGCAAGCTCACCGCCTGTGAGGATGTAATCACCTATCGAAACCTCCTCATCAACCAGGTTTTCCACTATCCTGTTATCTATCCCTTCATAATGACCGCATATTATTGTCAATATTCTACAGCGGGCCAGGTCCCGCACCTTTGGCTGTTTTAATAACGCCCCTTTTGGACTGGGGTACAGGACCCTTCCCCTTTCAGAAATGCTCTCTATGGCCCTGAATACAGGATCCGGAGCAAAAAGCATTCCTCTTCCACCCCCGAAGGGATAATCGTCCACTTTTTTATGTTTGTCCTGGCTGTAATCCCTTATATTAATAACATTAAAATGGACTATTTTTGCCTCTACAGCCCGCCTGATTATGCTTTCACTGAAAAATCCCGTGAAAATATCAGGAAATAAAGTTAATATATTAAAAACCATAGTTATTCTACTGTTAATTCAGGAAATCCTGCTAGAAATCGTGATAGGTCATACTATTTTCAAAATCGATTACAAAAGACCATCTATCAAATCAACAGTAATTTCTTTGTTGATTACATCTATATTTTTTACTACCTGTGAGATTGCCGGGATCAAGACCTCTTTTTCATCCTTATTTTGAGCTCGAACAAAATACACATCACAGCTGCCCGCATTTTGTATGTCGTATACACTGCCCAACATTATTCCCTCTATGGTTTTGACTTTGCAGTCCAGCAGATCATAGTAATAGTAGCTTGATTCCTCGAGCTCCACAGCGTTTTTTCTGTCGATATACAGGTATTCACCCCGAAAATTTTCCACAGTATCCCTTGTTTCAAGGCCTGTAAATTTTAAAAGAACAAACTCATTCGCCAGTCGCACAGAATTTACATCAAACCTGTTGAAGCGGGAGCCACTCTGCAAAAACACATATCGCAGGTCTTTAAATCTCAGCGCTGAATCAGTAATAGGGAAAACCTTAACTTCCCCCTTTATCCCGAAGGGCTTTACGATTTTTCCGATCACTAAATATTCTGTTTTTATGCTCATTTCACCGGTTTATTAAAACAATTTTATTCTATTTTAATAGAGCTAATTGTGGAATTCGATCTAACTTTTGAGCGATTTCAAAATAAAAATGGAGAGAATAGGGGCTGCTTATCCTAATATGTCCAGACTGATTCTTTTTCCGGTCTTGGCTATTGCAGCGTTGAGAATTGTTCTGATTGCTTTTGCGATACGTCCATTTTTCCCGATCACTTTTCCAATATCGGGAGGAGCGACTTTCAACTCAAAGATAGTAGATTTTTCTCCCTCAACAACATTGATCTCAACTTCATCGGGTTCGTCCACCAGCGCCTTTATTATGTACAACAGGAACTCTTTTTCTCGCATATCCACATCTCCTTTCCCGTTTTTGGATCGATCCTCAAGACTTCCGCTACGTTAACTCTATCCCCTTTTTATTCAAAAGTGTTTTTACAGTATGAGATGGTTTAGCCCCGTAATTCAGCCAGTGTTTTATCCTGTCTTCATTTATCACAACATTTTTTTCTGCATCTTCGTCAAGAGGATGATATGTACCAAGTTTTTCAAGATACACTCCATCCCTTTTCTTTCGAGAATCAATCGCTACGATCCTGTAAAACGGCCTCTTTTTTGTTCCCATTCGTGTCATCCGAATTTTTACACCCACAAACAATGCCTCCTGCTTTTTTATTTAATATAATTTCATTGATAGCTATTGTAAAGAAATAGTTGTCTCGAGCCGTTATATAAAATCCGAGTATTAACCCGGCTGTTTAATTACGCGCCGGCTACATCCTGTCCATAAGAGAAGAAAGAGCCTTCATTCCCCCCACCTTTCCCATTTTTTTTATCATTTTTTTCATCTGCTGAAAATTATTGATAAGTTTATTTACATCAAAAACCGTGGTGCCGCTTCCCATAGCGATGCGTTTTCTCCTGCTGCCGTTTATACTCTTGTAATGCCCCCGCTCATAATTTGTCATACTGCAGATAATAGCCTCTGTGCGCTTCAACTCACCTTCATCTATATTCATGTTCGCCTTTTTGGGCAGGCCGGGTATCATTTCCAGTATATTCTCGAGAGGGCCCATTTTCTGCATCTGTTTTATCTGATCGAGAAAATCATTTAGATCAAAAGCGGCTTTTTTTATCTTTTTTTCAAGTTTCTTTGCCTTTTCTAAATCAAGATCCTCCTGGACCTTTTCCACAAGTGAAACCACGTCTCCCTTGCCAAGTATTCTCCCGGCGATTCTTGAAGGATAAAACTTTTCAAAATCAGCCACCTTCTCTCCCGTCCCGATAAACTTGATATGCTTTCCGGTTATATAAGACATGGAAAGTGCGGCACCTCCCCTGGCGTCTGAATCCATTCTTGAAAGCATGAGACCTGTAACACCGATTTTTTCATCAAAACCCTGCGCCACCGAAACCGCAGCCTGTCCCGTTGCCGCGTCAGCAACGAGCAGGATCTCGTGAGGGTTTATCACGCGTTTGATTTTTACAAGCTCATCCATCATCTTTTCATCCAGTTCAAGCCTCCCTGCAGTATCGACGATTACCGCCCCGAAGCTGTTTTCCTTTGCGTGTTTTACGCCCGCGGCACAAATGTTAACAGGATCATCATCGGCTTCAAACATGTCGAAACCATTTTTTTCAGAGAGAAGCGCAAGCTGTTTTACAGCTGCCGGCCTGTATATATCTGCCGCAATCAGAAGAGGTTTCTTGTTGTAGCTCTTCTGTATGTGACGTGCGAGCTTGACCGCGCTTGTGGTCTTACCCGAACCCTGTAGTCCTACGAGCATCAGCACCGAGATGCCTCCCCTGTGTATATTCAGGTCCTTCGGGGTATCACCGAGTATTTTTACCAGATAATCATAAACAATTTTAGTAAACTGCTGGGCCGGGGCTATACTTTTCAGCACTTTCTCTCCCATGGCCTCGGCGGTTACCCCCTCCATAAACGCCTTGACGACCTTGTAATTAACGTCAGCTTCCAGAAGCGCCAGTTTAATCTCCCTCAGTCCATCGGTGACATTTATTTCATTAAGGCTCCCCCATCCCCTGATCTTCTTCATAATTTCTGAAAGTCGGCCCGAAAGTGAATCAAGCATTTCCTCACCTCATGCTGTGTATTTATTACTCATAATTAAAAAAATTTTTTTCCATAAACTGCACTCTCTGTTTCGCTTCCTGATAATGCTTGAACTCAGGGGACATTTCCGTAATAAACCTGTAATATCTGTACGCCTTTTCAAGGTCTTTTAGCTTCCCGGCACTGTCATACATGAGCGCCATTCTGAAATAAACTTCATCTGCAGCCAATCCGTTTTCCATCCCCAGCTCATAATTCGCGAGGGCGTTTTCGTAATCCTTGAACATATAGTAAATATCACCTGTATTCTTCAAAACCTCTACATTATTGCCGTCGTACAATAGCAAAGTTTTGTACCCCTCGAGGGCGTCTTCAAATTTGTCCGCTTCGTAATTTAAATCCGCTTTTATCCTGCCTGCTTTCATTTTATATTCCAGGTTCCCGAAATCGATCAACTTATCCAGAAATATCATGGTTTTTTCTTCATTTTCCTGTTTTATATATATTTCAGCAGCAATAAAACGCGCGTTATCCTTATACACACAGGAGACACAATTTGACAGGTAATCAAGAACATGCTCTGCTGCTTTCTCCAGTTCATCATTATTGAAAGCCTCAACTCCTTTTCTATACTCGCTTTCTTCATTCACACTCGGGATTTTAACGATTTCTTTGTCCTTTGTTATATAATACATATCTTCGGCATCAGGCATTTTCTTTCCAGGAGATGTCTCTTTCTTGATTTCATCTTTTGTAATAACACTTGATTCTGTTTCGGTTTTTAGATACTCAGCTTCAACATCATCCGGCAGTTCATCAATTTCAGTGCCGGAATCAATAACCGTTTCTTCATCGCCATCCCCCGGGCTTTCAACAGGCACTTCGTTAATTTCAGGTGGCATATCTTCTTTTTTCTCATTCATCCCTCCCCCATCATTCAACATTTCCTCCACTTCTGATCTAATCCGGGGGTCGATGTTGACCCTGATGTACATGTCTTTATCAAGGTAACTGAAAAATAGGTACGCGGGCTCTTCCCCAACCGGGTGAATAGTGAAATCGGTATACTCTGAGTGTACGGTCCTCAATTTGAAAGCAAGGTTATTACTGTCATACCTGTTTAAATACCATCCGCTTCCTTTCAGACGGATCGTAAAAGTCTCACCCCTTTTAACGCTTATCTCTTTGTGATGGGCATCCGCATCAGGGTCGACAGGGATCAGTTCAGCCCCCGATGATCCTGGAGCAGTAAAATAAAGTATAATAATCCGGGATAAAAAAATAATAACAACAAAAAATGACTTCTTCATATTTCACCGGAATATTCTTATTTCCAGTTATGGCTCAACAAGCTCGTTTTTACCGGTTATTATATTCAGCTCCTCATTATTAAACTGAAAAGCCTTAATATTAGATTCAAGTCCGATTTGCCGGTATTTGAACAGTTCAGAAATTTTCAAGGGAATTAATTCAAACTCGCCTGTTTTGGAATCATCTTCATCAAAATAAAATAAGTATTTAAACCTTGCCTCATCCAGAGGCGGAATTACAGGTGCGGGTAAAAGCAGCTGCCGGTCTTTATTTTCCGTCAAAGAACTTGCTGTAAGCCTCTCCCATGCTGCATCCAGTTCAAAACTTTCTTCTGGCCCGCGCTCTCTTTGTGTCAACCCCAGAAGAAAACCTATCGCGGTTGACAACACAATAACTACTATTGCACCGATCATTACCAGCCTTGTGTTCGCTTTGATCCACTCAACGATTTCATTCAACGGCCTGCTCCATCAGATCCAGTGAAACAACTTTTGAGACCCCGGCTTCCTCGCTTGTGATCCCGTACAGCACATCCGCAAACTCGATGGCCCTCCGGTTATGAGTAATTATTATAAACTGTGTCGTGTCGGTAAACTCTTTTAACAACTTAAGAAAACGTATTAGGTTCTCTTCATCAAGATCGTGATCGACTTCGTCAAGCATGCAGAAGGGGCTCGCTTTTACCATAAAAACCGCAAACAGAAGCGATATTGCGGTAAGGCTTTTTTCACCTCCGGAAAGAAGCGACTTGCGTTTCAATGATTTACCCGGCGGACAGGCATATATATCTACCCCGGCCTCAAAAATATTCAAATCATCGGTCAGAAAGAGGTCCGTTCGGCCTCCGTTGAAAAGTCTCCTGAACAGCCCGTTAAAATTCGTTTTAATTTTTTCAAAAGAGTCCATAAATAACTCTTTTGAAGTTTTTACTGTTTTCGCAACAATAACATTGATATCTTCCCTGGCTTTCTCAAGGTCCTTTTTCTGCTCGGTGAGATACTCATGTCTCTTTTTTACTTCTTTGAACTCTTCAATCGCGATCAGATTGACTTGACCGATGGAAGAGAGTTCGGTCTTTATCCTCTCTCTCCCTTCGTTGATACTTTTAATGTCGATCTCTTTTTCGGGTTTAAAAAGCTCCAGCGTTATGCTGTATCTCTCCCGGAAGTTTTCTAAGATCGTATCCGCCCTCGATTTAAGCTCGGCATTGTTTAGCTCCAGCCCCTCAATTGATTTTATCATATTATCCAGCTGGTTTCTCTTCCGGTTTAATTCGGTCTCGCTTTTCTGTATTTTATCAATGATCTTCTTGATAAGAGAATTATGCCCTTTCATCTTTTCTGCAAGTACTGTTTTTGTGTTTTCCAGTTCGCGAGATCCGGTTCTGAGGTTTTTTATCTCGATTTCAAATTGTTCGTTGCGCTCCCGATGGGATTTTATTTCAAACTTAACATCCTGGAGTGATTCCGCGCTTATTTCCAGGTCCCTTTTCAACCTGCGGATGGTTTCAGCATAATAATTGATCTTTTCTCTATTCCTGGTAATATCAAGACGCAGGTTATTAATGAGCCCATCGAACTCTTCCTTTTCTTCCCTGCTTTTTTTCAGCCCCGCATTCAGCTCGACTATCTCAGCTTTGATGTTCTCAATATTTTTTAAATATTTTTCTATGTCTTTCTCTATCTGCTCTTTTCGGGTGTGCGAACTTTCTTTCCCGAATATCACCCTGCTCAAGTCATCCTGAATGCCGATAACCATTTCTATATTGGATTTAAGACTCTTGAGCCTGTCCTTTATACCGGTCACTTCTATTGACAGCTGCCCGGTGTGCCCGCTAAAATCCGACTCTTTCGTGGTGTACACCAGGTCATCGAATCTCGTCATGCAATGTTTCAAACCGCTGTCGATCTTTTGAAAATCCTCTGATATATCACGTACCAGATCATTCTTTTTTTTCTCATTCCCCTCAAACCCGGCTTTGATAGCATCTATTTCCCTGAGCAATTGATTAATTACATTCCGTAATTCCTCTCTCAAACCCCTGACCATTGCCTCCGTTTTTTCGATCCTTTTCGAATTTTCAGACAGCTTGTCTGTGTTCCTGTTTATTTTTTTATTGATAAAATCCGCTTCTTTTAAATAATTATTGAGTTTATCCTCCTGGGAAGAAAGAAGGTCCTGAACATCTTTGATGTCCCTGGCCAGGCGGTCTAACTTCAGGCCAAGGTCCTGTTTGTTTTTTTCGATCTTTTCTATTTGGTGGGTTTTTTTATCGATCTCATTCCGGATCTCAAATATCCGGTCCGCGATATGCGATATCTTTGAATTGGCCGCCTCGATCTCGGCTTCCTTCCTGTACACTTCATTTTTTATATCACTGATCTCATTTTCAACATCCCGGACTCTGTCAATGTTCTTTTTTATAGAATTCTTTAACTCGGACGTTTCTTTTGTCCCTGCGTCTCTTGCGGTTTTCAACTCGGACAGCATGCCGTTGTTTTTATCTATCTGTTTTTTCAGCTTGCTGACCCTTTCGTAGTAGTACAGAGTCTCATAATGTATTTCATCTTTTTTGACCTTTTTGTAAAGAACCGCTTTTTCTGCCTGTCTTTCAAGTGATTTGTACTCTTTTTCCACTTCGTGGATAACAAGTTCCAGCCGGACCAGGTTTTCCCGCGTGGAGGCAAGTTTTTTATATGACTGCTTGATGCGTGATTTGTAACGCGTTATTCCCGCCGCTTCTTCGAAAACACTCATCCTCTCTTCGGGCTTGTTACTGAGTATTTCATCAATATTGCCCTGCTCCATAACCGAGTACGCCTTTTTCCCTATACCCGTGTCGGCAAACAGATCATGAATATCCTTTTGACGGACATTGTTCTTGTTGATCAAAAACTCACTCTCGCCCGACCTGTAAAGTCTTCTTTTAATGTTCACTACTGAATATTCAACAGGCAGAAGACCTCCTTCGTTCGCTATGGTGATGCCCACTTCCGCCATCCCAAGGGCTTTTCGATCTTCAGTACCGGAAAAAATCACGTCATCCATGACTTCCCCTCTTAGAGACCTGGCGCTCGATTCACCGAGGACCCACCTGATTGCATCAATAATATTACTCTTCCCGCAACCGTTGGGCCCCACGATCGCCGTAACACCCGGTTTGAAAACCAATGTTGTTTTTTCAGCAAAGGATTTAAAACCGTGGATCTCCACACTTTTCAAAAACAACGTCTACTCCAAAAATTTAATTACAGTTTAAATCGTTCCGGTTTTCTCTAACCCCCATTTCTCACAAAAATACATAAATACATCGAATAGGGGGTTTAGCGGGTTTCTCACATATCACTGCATTCTGTTTTTGAATTTGTAATGTATTGCCATAGTATTAAAAATCTTTTATATCATTCAATTTGTGAGAAAACCGCACTAAATACAAAACCTTTTAAGTTCCCGCCAGATAATCATCGTTGTACTTTTCCTGCTCGGGGGTCAAAGAATCAATACCGATCCCGAGGGTGTCGAGCTTGAGGCGCGCGAGATCGAGGTCCTGTTCGACCGGCACGTCGTGTACCGCGGCATCCAGGTCCCTGCCTTCACGGGCGCATCTGATCAATGCCAGGAACTGGTTCGCGAAACTCATGTCCATTACTTCAGACGGGTGTCCCTCGGCACCTGCAAGGTTCACGAGCCTGCCCTTGGCAAGGAGGAAGATCTTTCGGCCGTTCTTTAGACGGTACTCCTCATTGTTTGGCCTTATCTCACGGACCTCATCCTTAAGGGCTGCAAGGTCGTTCAGGTTTATCTCACAGTCGTAATGACCGGTATTGCACACTATTGCCCCATCTTTCATCATTTCGAAATGCCTTCTTACCAGGATGTCTTTCATCCCTGTAGCCGTGATAAAAATATCCCCGACAGCTGCAGCCTCATCCATTTTCATTACTTCAAAGCCGTCCAGCATAGCCTTTAACGCCTGCAGGGGATTTATCTCGGTGACAATAACTTGCGCTCCCATACCCCTTGCCCTGGAAGCTGTCCCCCTCCCGCAA
The DNA here is from genome assembly GCA_011049595.1 of Spirochaetota bacterium. GTDB lineage: Bacteria > Spirochaetota > B62-G9 > B62-G9 > DRHN01 > DRHN01. The sequence continues at coordinate 19,889 of DRHN01000147.1, forward strand.
TGACCGTAACCGGCAACAACAAATTTCTTTCCCGCTAACAGCACGGATGTTGAGCGGAGTATCCCGTCTATCGATGACTGACCGGTGCCGTATACATTATCAAAATCCCATTTGGTTTCAGCGTCATTTACCGCTATAACGGGATAAAGAAGTTCTCCAGCTTTTGCCATTGCACGCAGCCGGTGTACTCCGGTTGTTGTCTCCTCTGTGCCGGCGATCACTTTCTTTGCCAAATCGGGGCGTTTCTGATGTATCCTGTTAATAAGGTCGGCCCCGTCGTCAAGTGTAAGTGTCGGTTCAAACTCGAGGGTCGCATCGATCGCCCAGTAAAACTCATCCACGTTCATTCCGTGCCACGCGAAAATCGGTGTGCCCTCATCGGCAATTGCAGCCGCGACATCGTCCTGGGTCGAAAGCGGGTTGCATCCTGACCATGAAACTTCAGCGCCGCTCACAGCGAGGGTTTTTATCAGGACCGCGGTCTCCTTTGTAACATGCAGACACCCGGCTACTTTCTGGCCCTTCAGCGGTTTTTCCTTCCTGTATTTTTCCATCAGATGCATCAGAACCGGCATTCTTGACTCGGCCCATTCTATTTTAAGTCTGCCGCTATCTGCTAATTTAATATCTTTTACCTTATATTCCATCCAGCACCCTCCGGCTATTTACTTGATTGATTTATACTGGTGATTAATTCTGTCGCAAATATGAGAAATGATTTGTAGGATAATAATAACGTTATTTTAATAAAATGTCGAGTGTTTCCCGGCTGATATCGACGACCTCACGAACATGTGAGTACCTAAATAAAAATTTCCTTGCTTTTTTGGCACAAACTTCAGTTTGCACAAACTTTAGTTTGCCGGAAACATCATTTAAAAGTCGGGCAAGCCCGACAACTTCGGGTCCCCCGACGTTGCAAGGATGCGGCTTGTCACATTAGGTCACCGACGTTCTCTTTCACTTTTCTGAAGGCTTCGGCAATATCATCCATATCTTTTTTCGAACCCAGGAACAGCCGCTGCTCCAGCCACACCGCTTCGTAATTGCAGGCCCTTTCGGCCACCGGGCATTTCTCTTCAAAGGCCCGGTAGTCGATATCTTCATGAAAGCTCGTGCCCAGCGGAAAAGAACTCCCGGCAAAATTCTTGTTCAGATACATCGGATTTTTATAAAGAGGATGCGCGTATCCACTGAATGCAGGTATACCCTCGGCGTTTACAGCCTCGAGCATAATTGAGCGGGGCAGGCCGTTAA
>DRHN01000148.1 GCA_011049595.1 Spirochaetota bacterium
AAGGTATATGCTATTCTTAAAACAGCCAAACCTGTACCGGAGTTTACTTACTCCACGCAGATGATCGAGGTTGTGGGCAGGGAGCTGTCGTTGATGATCGGCGGGAAAAGTGTACTAAAAGCTTTGAATACCGCAGCTAAAGAGCTGGATAAACTGGCAAAAAAGGCAAAATTACAGTAAATTTTTTCCGATTTCTAAGTACCCCGTTTACCAGCGGGGTACTTAGTTTATCTTGTCCGAAAAAACCGGACATCCGCATAGTTACTAATTTTTTACGGAATTTTCTCTCCTCAGATTTTAAAGGTCTAAAATTATTATTGACAGGGTATGTAATATATGACGTCCAGGGAAAGAGTAAGAAAAGCCATCAATCATGAGGTCCCTGACAAGGTTCCCTTTGATCTGGGGAGTACTTCGGTTACTGGTATACATGCAGGAGCTTATACGAATCTAAAGGATATTTTAGGAATAAAAAGTGGAGAGATAAGGGTGGTGGATCCATTTCAGATGCTTGCAGAGATTGAGGAACCGGTCAAGGAAAAGATAGGGATTGATACATTCGGGATCCAGCTTCCCTATACAATATTTGGTTTTAAAAATGAAAACTGGACACAATGGAGGCTGTTCGACGGTACTGAGGTGATGATATCGGGGTATTTTGAATACGATATTGCTAAGAGTGGGGATATCCTGACGTATCCTCAGGGTGACAAAAGCAGTCTGCCCTCAGGTCGAATGACAAAAGACGGCTATTATTTTGATGCAATAGTAAGGCAAAAACCCATCATAGAAGAGGAGCTTGATCCAAAAAAGTGGGTTGATCAAACATTATCTTTATATTCTGAAGATGATATGATGTATCTGAAACAGACGGTCGATCGTGTATATGAAGGAACAGAGTATGCAATAGTAGGTAATTTTTGTGACGGGGGTTTGGGTGATATCGGGGTTGTGCCGGGCCTGAATGTAAAAGATCCCGATGGAATAAGGGACCCGGAAGAATGGTACGTGTCACTGATAACCAGGAAAAATTATATAAAAGAGCTGTTCGGTTATCAAACTGAGCTGGCATTGAAGAACTTGAAGATGTACCATGAAGCCTGCGGCGACAGGATTGATATAATAAATATCAGTGAAACAGATTTCGGCGGGCAGAGAGGCCTCCTGTTTTCAAGGGAAATTTTCAGAGAGCTGTTTAAACCCTATTTAAGAGAAATAAACGACTGGGTGCATAAATATACGAACTGGAAAGTCTTTTATCATACATGTGGTTCAATTATAGAGTTGATGGATGATTTTGTTGAGATCGGTATTGATATATTAAATCCCGTACAGTACGGTGCTGAAAATATGGACCTCGAAGATTTAAAAAATGATTTTGGCAACAAGGTCGTCCTGTGGGGGGGAGGAGTAGATACACAGTGGACTCTTCCTTTTGGAAAACCCGAAGAGGTAGAAGAGGAAGTTATTAATAATTTGAAAGTGCTGGCAAAGGGTGGGGGTTTTGTTTTTAGCGCTGTACACAATATTCAGGCTAATATCCCTGTTGATAATTTAAAAGCCCTCGTTGAAACTTTTCATAAATGGCGGGAGGTTCAGGTATTCCCGGCAACAGTTTAACTATTCCCGGTTACCGGTTCCTCGTGTAAATATTCAGTTCAGTAAGTTGAATTTCCGCCTCCCAGTGAGAGCAGCCATTGTCTTATCCGCAGGTATTTCCTTCTTAGCGCTTCCCGCTAAAACAACAAATAAATAAGCAGCAATGATCGGTATCACAAAAAATATTCTTTTCTTCATTTTTTACCTCCATTGTAAACATTTTATTTACAAAATAAGACCCGGTTGACCGCCGGTTCTTCTACCACCGGAAATATTTTACGTAATCATCCGTGTATCTGGTGTATATAGGTTCGATCCTGTCCGGGAATATGTTCAGAGATTTTGTTCTTTCCAGAACCGTTACCGAGCTGCTGATTCTACTAAGCACATACCATTCGGCTAACAAATAACTGTGACTTTCTATCGACTTGACCCAGATATCTCCTTTACGGTCGACCCATGCTTCATGTATTTTATAATGCAATAAATAAGCCGGCTGTGTGATCGATACGTTCTTATAACCGGCGCCTGTTCCATCCGGTTTAATAGATAGTTTCACAGGTAATAATTCGCTCTTACCTTAATAATCTGTGTTTATCCACCTACCGTATAATGGATCAAGAGACACCTCTTTACTGAACATTACCTTTGCGTCTTTTCTTTTCGCCTGCATCATGGAAGGTTTAAATGCTAAAAAGGGCAGACCACAGAGCATGCAAATAACCAATATCTTGACAAGACTCTTACTTGTTAAAAGTAATATACTACGGTTTATTCCCATCTTTTGCGAAAGATCTTTGACAAGCCGGTCGGATTTTTTGTCGGTGCAGTTTTCTGAACTTTGTCTGAGCTTTAGCAATCCGATCTTCCCCGATGCAAAATATAAAAGTTGTAACAGGATCCCGAGGAACCAGACTGTCAACACAAAAAATGACCAGTGGACTCTCGAGATAAAGAGGGCAGGGGCATTTTGCCGAAAAACCGGGCCGCTTTTTTCCGCAGCCTGGGCCGTATCAATATACGTGACCCGGGGCGATGTAAAGGATGTAAAAACCCTGCTTATGTTTTTTTGATTTTTTATAAAACGCAGCACCCCAAGGTCGAATGAGGGTATCATGATTGAAAAAACAGCTATAAAAATAAAACTGCATATTAAAGAAAGCCACAATAAATGCATGAGCTTAGCGGACCGCTCTTTAAAACTGGTAATGATCAGGTACATGACGGTAAAAACAAAAAAACCCTTGACGAACATCGTAAGCAGTATAAAAAACATCTGTGATGAAAATTGATTTATGGACTGTATGTTTACCGCCTGCAGCATATTACAGTTCCTCCGATTCTCTGGTTTTTTCTATATGAGATATCAGATTATTGAATTCCCGGTCCGAAAGATCCCCGCTCTTTAATTCAATCAGTGCCGACACTGCATCTTCGATTGAGTTGTCAAAGTAAGTTTCCAGCAGCTGTCTCAACGCGGACCTCATGGCTTTTTTACGAGAAATGGTGGGCGAATATATGTACTTGAGACCGATTTTTATGTGTTTCAGGAACCCTTTATTTTCAAGGATGTTCAGGAGTTTGCGTATGGTGGAATAGCCCGGGGGGTCGGGAATTTTTTCCTGTATTTCTTTGGCCGAGGCGTTTCTCATCCGGTAAACAATATTCATTATCTGTCTTTCTCTTTTACTGAGGTCGTTGAGAAGCTTCCTGCTCATTCATTTCTCCTGTGTGAATTTATTCGCATAAATAAACATTATCAGGGTCTAAATATTTTGTCAAGTATTTTGTGCGAAATTTTTCACTTTTATTTTTTATGGAAACTTTTTCAGCCTCACGGAGGAAGGCTCAGAAAGGGACGTAAAAATAACAAAAGACGTGTTCGGGAACAGGACTAAGGCAGCAGGATCACACTGTGGGCAACATCAATATAAGCGACCTTCTGATATTCGCCTCACCTATATTTACTTTGAATATTTACACATCAATGGTTATATTTTTCACAATCCTGAAAATAGCTTGATATAAACAATAAAATGCAGTTGATCAAAAAAACTTTCAACTTTCAGACATGAGTATAAAGAGCATAAACCGGATACCTGACCCCTACAGGTCATTTTACGGTAAAGCCGGTAAATCGACCATAATCTTTTCTTCTGCATTTGTAGCAGCAGTGGGCATGGGGATCATCGAGCTCGGAATTGTTTTTTATATAAAAGAGGTGTACAGCGCGACCCCGAGCCAGATAGGTTACTTTACGGCTGTCTGGTCTTTTAGTTACGTGGTCGGGTGCATATTTATACGCCCGTTTTTCAGACAGGTCCTTCCCCGGTATTTGATGATAGGTTCCACTTTTTTCATGTGTCTTTTCATTTTACTGGTTCTTTTTTCAAAAGCATTCATGTCCGCCGCAGTATTCTATAACCTGTACGGGATCGCAATGTCTTTTTTCTGGCCGCCGATCATGGGCTGGCTCTCCCTGGATATCGAGGGTTCCAGGCTGGGTAAAAGCATGTCCTACTTTAACATCGCGTGGAGCCTCGGGATAATAATAGGCCCCACTTTGGCCGGAATATTAAGCGCCGTTAACCCGGAATTACCCCTGTATGCAGGCAGTGCCCTCTTTTTATTGAATGGGATTATTGTTACGGCGGCTAGCTTTTTGATGCCCAGCATAAGGACCGATAAAAATATCGACCTCCCCGATAATGGCGATTCGCCAAAGACGGATACAAGCACCATACTGAGGTTTTCCGGATGGGTCGGATTGTTCACAACATTTGTTATAATAGGCGTGATCATCAACATATTTCCCATTTATGCAAGGGATGAGCTTTTATTGCGCAAGGAAGTGATCGGCCTGTTGATGTTGTCGCGCTCTTTTATCGCGGTCTTTGTGTTCATACTGATGGGGCACAGCGTTATCTGGCATTTCAGGATATTACCGATGGCCATCGGGCAGGTATGTCTTGCCGGTGTCATGGTTTTTATGATTTTCGTTTCGTCGCCACCTGTGCTCGCTTTATCGATCTCCCTTGTAGGCGCTTTTAGGGCTTTCAGTTATAACGGCAGTGTGTTCCACGGGGTGTCGGGGAGCATCAACCGCACTGGAAGAATGGCGGTACACGAGGCGGTCCTTGCCGGTGGGCTTATATTCGGGCCCCTGTTCGGCGGATTGATCTACCAGAAAAATTCGATGAATGCAGTGTATTCGTTCTGTGCGATTGTCGTTGCGCTGGGAGTGCTGCTGCAGGTCGGTCTCTATTTTTTCCTGAAAAGAAATAAATGAATCGGGGGGAAATGTCTGTCACGGTGATAAGCAGCCTGTCAGTTTTATTGATAGTACCTTTTCCCAGCCGTTGTCGCCGCCGGCTGATTAAGGTTGCCCCTGGTCAGCGGTCAGTTTTTTGACAGATAGTGATAAAACTCGTTCATTATTTCATCAGTATTACCCTGGTTGTACGCTACCACATTTTTGAGATGTATAAACGAGTCAATGTCGATTTTTTGAAATTTTATCGCCAGCCCTTCGTTTTCAGACCTCAGGACGGTGCCGTCAAGGTCGATCGTTAGCTGGGTGGAACTGCCCGTCAGGAATATTTTTATGGATATCTCCTGATCACCTTCAACTTCTTCCGAAGTTTTTAAAAACATGCCTTTTAAACTGAGGTTTTCAACTGTCCCTGTTATTGAGCGGTCTTCACAGTTTATGACTGCTTTTGTCTCAAAAGGGACCCTTGTAAAATCTCTTTTTTCCATATTTTTCTCCTATTTACTAATTTGAATAGGGTCATAAAAAAAGTGTTCTTTAGTATAATTTTAATCTTCTTTTTGTAGTTTGTCTAATTTAATCATTGTACGGGTGGCCCGCATCAGGGGGCTGCAAAATAAAGCCGTAAGATGATGCAATGATCACTCGCCGATGATCTTTACCAGCACGCGTTTTCTCCGCCCGCCGTCGAATTCACCGTAGAATATCTGCTCCCACGGCCCGAAATCGAGTCTCCCGCCCGTAACGGCCACAACTACTTCCCTGCCCATGACCTGCCGTTTCATGTGAGCGTCGGCGTTGTCTTCACCTGTGCGGTTGTGGAGGTAGCTGCCGACAGGTTCGTGGGGGGCTATCCGCTCGAGCCAGTCCTCGTAGTCCTGATGAAGACCTCGTTCATCGTCATTTATGAATACGGAAGCTGTTATGTGCATCGCGTTTACAAGCACCAGCCCTTCCTTTATACCGCTCTGGTCCAGGCACTCGTCGACCCGGGGTGTAATGTTGATGAATCCTCTGCGTCCGGGTACATTGAACCAGAGCTCTTTTTTGAAACTTTTCATAAATTTTTCCTCCGGTTGACATAGTTATATCTGTTTGTTAGGATAATAATAACATGAACGGTACAGCAAATAAAAGAAAATTCATATCATGGCGATTTTGCTGAAATTGTTTAAAAAAATTGTTTAAAACAACCTGACATGCATATTCATTAATATAAAATAATTAACGCCTTAACAAATTCGGTGAGAAAATGGAGGAAAGAAATGAAAAAAAGAAGAGTATTGACAGTATTGATAATGGCAGCACTGCTGGCCTTTTCGTTTTTCGTGATTTTTGCGGGAAACACGAAGGACGAAAAAGAAGGGGGTGTGATTAGAGTCTGGAAAGGACCTCACACGGGCGACGACGCAGCTGTATTCGCCGATGTTATTGCGGCTTTTGAGGCTGAACACCCGGGTGCCACGGTTGAATACACACCGACGCCGTGGGACACGATAATCGAGAAATACACGACCGCTTTTGCTTCGGGGAACCCGCCTGACATTATTTACGCTTTTACCGGCGGTTACGTAGACGGTGTGGTCGGGCAGTGCTACGACTTGAGAGAGATATACGACGATGAAGGGTTCGCGTATCTAAAAAAAGGTGTCGCGGACAGCCTGCTTGCTGAAACCACGGTTGACGGCAAGCTTGTAGCCATTCCGTACTTTACGGCCGGTGCGTCTTTTGTTTACAATATCGATCTTCTAAAAGACGCAGGTTTTGACCGGCCGCCGGACACGATTGAGGAACTCGTTGAATACGCGAAAGCAATGACAAAAGATCTCGACGGGGACGGGAAAATAGACCAGTACGGATACGGCCTGCTTTCATATGACACTGCTGAAGCAAAGCCGGATTTCAACATGGGTGTAAGCAAACTGCCCCAGGGCCCGGGTAAAGGGCTTGCCGAAGGAAGAGGGACCTATGCGGGATCGGGGTTCTGGAGCATTGCCGAAGCCACAAAACACCTCGAGCTGGCAAAGGATTTTGTTTTGAAGCTTTACGATCCTGAATTTCAGAAACCGATCGCTATGGCTTTCGGGTTCATACCTTCCAACACTAATATAAAGATGGACCTGGAGCCTATACCCAAGGCTTTCGCCGACGTAAGCCTGAATTACGGAGTGCCGTACAGGTTCGGACCTCATGTCAACGAGGTCAAGGAAGCGGTCTGGAGGGCGATGCAGGGGCTGCAGTCCGGTGCGGTCGGCCCTGAAGACGCCTGGGAGCAGGCTGTATCAGAAGGTAAAGCGGCACTGCAATAAAACAATTTTGCCGAAAAATGGGACGGCCATGGTATTAACAGCCCTGGATGTCCCTTTTTTATAATGCTTATTTCCCGGTGTCGTTCGGGCTCGCCGGACGTTGCACCTGCAACCAGTTAAACAGGGTAGAAGAAATGCCGCGGTCAAAAAAAAACCGGGGCGCTCTTGTGAAAAACAGGAACGCCTATTTGCTGATAGCATCGAATATATTTTTTTTGGTGCTGTTCCTCATAGCGCCTTTTGTGTGGGTACTTGTGCTTTCATTTCAGAAAGGGAGCATACTCGGCCCCAAGACTTTCGTGGGATTAACAAATTATCTTGACCTGTTCCGAAACAAACTGCTTTTGAAGTCGATATTAAACACTCTCAAGTACACCGTCACGGTAATACCCTCGGTCTTTGTCGTGGGTATAATCGTCGCGCTGCTGCTGAACAGGATAAAAAAGCTTCGGAATTTTTTCCGAACCATGCTATTTATCCCGCTTCTGAGCTCGATAGTGGTCGCGGCAATAATATGGAAAGAAAAAAAGCTGTACTGATCATTTTTTATATTTGCATTATAGTGTTCATCCTGACAGCTGTTGGACCTTTCTTTTTGATCCTACGCACCTCCATACAGGAAACACTGACTTTGACCGGGCAGAAAAACCCGGATTACACATTTATCAACTATATTAAACTGATAACAAAAACAAAATTCCCCCGGTGGATGCTCAACTCCATTATATTCGCCGGAGGCGTGACTTTAATAAAAGTTATCCTGGACACCTTTGCAGGGTACGCTTTCGCCCGCTACAGGTTCCCCGGAGACAGGTTCCTGTTTACCCTGGTTCTTGTCACCATGATGATGCCTTTTGCGGTGGCCATGTTCCCGGTATTTATAATAGTAAGCAGATTGAGACTGACCAATACGTATCTTGGCCTGATACTACCTATGCTTGCAAATCCTTTCGGTATTTTTTTAATGAGGCAGTTTATCCTTGGAATCCCGCGTGAAATCGAGGAGTCCGCCAGGATCGATGGCTGCTCCGAAATTGCGATCCTTTTAAGGATCGTAATGCCGCTGAGCAGACCCGGCCAGGCGGTCCTCGCGATCATCACGTTTATGTGGCAGTGGACAAACCTGGTGTGGCCTTTGATCGCGACGAACACGGAGGGAATGTTTACTCTAACCGTGGGGCTCGCTGGGATACCTTCCCAGCACACCATCGATTGGGGGCTTTTGACAGCGGGCGCGTTTATGAGTGTTATTCCGATCATTGCCTTTTTCCTGTTTTATCAGAAAGGCTTTATCGAAGGTCTTACCATGGGAGCAGTAAAAGAATAAAGTACCATTGTCGCGGCGTATATGTGCCGCTCATTTAAGGGCCCCGAAAGGATTTGCAAGCATAGGTAGTATCAGGCCAAGATACGTATTGGTCAGTCTCAATCTGCTTACTATTATAAATACCGGGAACATGGCCAC
>DRHN01000149.1 GCA_011049595.1 Spirochaetota bacterium
GTATATCAGAGTTATAAAACAAATATGGACTTTTGAAGCCTCCCCAAATGATAATACAATTCAATCTGATGCAGCTTACGATGGTATTTTTCCATTGATCACAAATATTAGTTCAAAAGATCTTCCAATGAAAAATGTTCTCCTAAAGTACAAATACCAACCGTTTATAGAAAAGAGACATGAACAGTTAAAAAGTGTATTTGAAGCCATGCCTGTATTTTTAAAACTCCCTTATCGAATTAGAGCCCTAATGTTTGTATATTTTATCGTATTACTTATCAATGCATTAATCGAACGGGAATTGCGATTGGCTATGAAAAGAAATGAAATACAGTCACTTCCTCTTTATCCTGAAAAAAGAAAGTGCAAATATCCTACAACAGAGAGGATCATCTCACTCTATGCCAATCAAAGTAAACATGTCCTAATGGATAAAGACAGGATGGTCAAAGTTTTTAATGACCCGTTATCTGCAATACAGGAATTAGTTCTTTCACTATTGGATATTCCTGTAGATTATTATCTGGAGTATAAGCCGAGTTGAAAAAATTATTCAAAAGTGCGATTTTTATGTGCGGAAAATAGGAAGTTATAATGTCTATTTGAAATTTAATGTTTTTAAAAATACTCGAACTTGATATAAGGGAACATAAAAAATGAGGGTTAAAGATAAAGTTATCGTAATAACCGGTTCGACACGCGGTATCGGCCATGCAATCGCAAAAGCATGCGCCCGGAGGGGAGCAAAAATAGTTATCTGTTCCCGGCAAAGATCTTCGGTTGAAAAAGTATGCAGGGATTTTAAAAAAGATAATTTTCAGGTTACAGGGATAACCGTTGATGTTGCTAAAAGCAGCGACATCAAAAAATTATTTGATCATGCTCTAAAGACTTTTGGTAAGATTGACGTGTGGATAAATAATGCCGGGTTGAGCGGAGGGTACCGGTATTTAAGCGATCTTTCGGGTGAGGAGATAACAGATATAATAAATGTAAATATCACCGGTACATTGCTTTCCTGCCGTTTAATAATTCCTTACTTTATCGAAAAAAATGGAGGCGTGGTTATTAATATGAGCGGGAAGGGCGGGAAGGGCGAGGCTTCCCCCTATTTAACCGCTTACGCTGCTTCAAAGACAGCAGTAAATCATATAACGAAAAATTTGTCAAAAGAATACAAGGGAAGTCAAGTTTCGATAAACTCTGTTTTGCCGGGTATGGTCGAAACTGATTTTTTTAAAAATTTAAAGGTGAGCCCGCTTTTAGAATCAAAAGCGAAAAGTATTCCATATATATTGAAGGCATTCGGAGTTCCGGTTGAAGCTGTCGGTGAATTTGTTGCCGGTATAGCCGGACAGAAACCGGGTAAAAAAACAGGCAGACAATACTCAATGATCAAAGGATTCAGATTAATCCGCGGAATAGTTTTAATGGTCCTGTTTGGGATGACAGGTAAATTGAAGGGGTAATATGGGAATAGAGTGTGTTTACTTCTTTCGATTAATTTTACGGAATAATGTCAAAGTAGATCAAATGTGGCTTAGTTAGGACGCACTCTCAGGGGACAGGCGGAAACCCGTCTGAAGCAGTAGCGCCTCCGTCCAGAGGAATAACAGCCCCATTGACAAAATCCGATGCCTCGGATGCCAGAAAAACTACCATTCCAAAAATGTCATCCCTGTTTCCAGCCCTGCCGATCGGGATTCTCTGCTTGAGTTTATTGTAAAAGCTGTCAATACGGAGTTTGGGTGACGTAAGGTCTGTCCAGCACCAGGTCGGTGCTATGGCATTCACACGAATACCATTTTTGGCCCACTCGCACGCCATGGACATGGTCATGAGGTTTACAGCGGCCTTGCTTGTAGCATACGCAGCATCACCGGCCCTGCCCAGAAAACCTTGAAGTGATGAAATATTGATTATCTTACCGTTCCCCTGTTCCAGCATGACTTTTGCTGCTTCCCTGGAACACAGGAAAGTGCCTTTTACGTTGACGTCCATAATATACTCCCAGAGGTCCAGCGGAAATTCCGTAATCGGCCTGACTTCGGCATAACCGGCGCTGTTTACGAGTATGTCCAATTTTTTGAACCGGTTTAACACAGCCTCAACCATGCGCTTCACCTTTTCCTGATCTCTAACTTCAACCTCGACAGCAAGAGAAGCCCTTCCCATATCCTTTATCTCATCGGCTACACGCTGGTTGTTCTCCTGAGTTTTGCCCGCAATGACTACATCTGCGCCTGCACCTGCAAGCGCAAGGGCCATTGCTTCCCCGAGCCCTTTACCTCCCCCCGTAACCAGGGCGACTTTCCCATCCAGGTCAAATAATGAACGAACACTGCCCGCTTTTTTTACCAGATCTTCCATGTGATATCCTCCCTGCTACTCAGGCGCTACATTCTTTTTCGTGATTTCACAACCTTCATCAAATGTTTCCGGTGTCGCATACCCGCTTTCGAACGGCATGGACACACCACTGTAGATCCACAAAAACTCGACAGGCTCATCGAACTGGTTGCGAAGCCAGTGGATCTCCCCGATACCGGCGAACTGCACATCCCCGGGGGTAAATAGATACTCTTCATCCCCGTTCCCTACAACACATTTACCGCTCAGGCAGTAAATGAACTCTTCCGCGTAGAAGTGGCAGTGCGGGTCGTGGGAAGCTCCGGGTGCGTATACCGAGCGCCCCATAACAGTTTGTTTTGACCCCATAGTCTCCCTGGATATAATAAGCTCGGTTTCCGGGTCGCCGTGGATGCCGGGCCAGTTGCCGGGCTCCATCGGCTCCACTTCACGCCAGTTGATCAGTCTTGTTTTCCCTTCCGGCCATTCATAAGATTTTCTGGGTAATTTTACAGATCTGCGTTTCATGACACTCCCCCTCTTTAAAAGTAATAACAGTATATTGTATAAATCTTTTTTGTCAAGAATACAAAAAGTTGTTCCTATCTCCGTGCCAGGTACCACAAAAGGCGCACCCGGCGTCATGACAGTTCAATACCATGCAGCAGTTCACCCACTTCTTTCTGGCAGTTTCGAAGACATTCAAAGGCCCGGCGAATTTTTCTGTACTTTTCAACATCGGTTTTTACTGGTTTGACTGTCTCCAGGATCCTGTGAACATCATCGATCCTGCTGAAATCTTTCCACATCCCCGATCCAACAGCGCCCACGGCCGCGGCACCAAGTGACCCTGCATCCTCCCCTATGTTCGTTTTTATTATATCCATGTTGTAGACATCTGCAAAAATCCGGCGCCAGACACTGCTCCTGCTCCCCCCGCCCACCATCATCATTTCCTCACTGAGGCTGCAGAACTTTCTAAGGACATCCAGCACAAGGCCCAGGTTCATTGCGACCCCTTCCATGCAGGAGCGGATGATGTCAGGCTGGCTGTGCCCCAGGTCAAGACCTGAAAACCCGCCCCTGATGTGCGGGCTTGGGTCCTGGGATGATCCGCCCGCGAGGCTCGGGTCAAAAAGCAGTTTATTCGAGCCTACGGGCGACCGACAGGCAATCTCACCCATAAACTCGTACACATCGACGCCTTTTTCTGAAGCCTCTTTCTGCAAATTTGCGCAGAGATGATCCCGCACCCATTTCAAAGAACTGCCCGCGGAAAAAATACTGACCGCCGAGGTGAACATGCCCGGGATAACATGTGTAAAAACAAATGGCCTCTTTTCGATGTCGAGAACAGGGTTTTTGGATGACACAGCGATCCATGCGGACGAACCCAGAGATGTATAAACCCTGCCTTCCGCAATATTCCTCGCGCCCAGCGCCATACACGAGTTATCCACCCCCCCGCAGGCGACCATGACCTTTCTTGACAGCCCGAGAGCATCCGCCGCTTCTTTTGTGAGCTCTCCGATGATCCCGGTCGACGGAACAATGTCCGGTAAAATTTCCTCCGGGATTCCTCCCGCTTTTATGAGCCCTGTGGAATAGCCCCAATTTTCCAGGTCGTACACACCGCATCCTGAAGCGTAAGAGTAGTCCGTTTTGATCTGCCCGGTCATTTTGAAATTGATGAAATCCTTGGTCCCGATGATCTTGAAGACCCTGCTGTACATATCCGGCTCGTTGTCCCGGTACCACATAACCTTGAAGACCGTATAGCACTCCGGAGGGAAACCGTTGCCCGTGGTTATATACCACTTGTCCCTGTCCGTATTTTCAAAAAATTCTCTTACCTGCTTTTCGGGACGGGTGTCGGACCAGATAGGGGTCCTGTCTCTCAGCAGGTTACCCTGCCTGTCAACAGGCACAACCCCAAGGCTGTGACCCGATATGGATACGCACACAATATCCCGGGGATCGATTTTTCTTTCCTGAAGGAGCTTACGGGTGCTTAAAATAATAGAGTCCCACCAGTCCATCGGGCTCTGTTCATGCCAGCCCGTCCGGGGGTAGTAGGTATCGTAAGGTATGAAAGCGTTTGCAAGACAGCTGCCGTCACTGTCATACAGTGAAGCTTTATTCCCACCTGTTCCCAGGTCATACGCGATAATTTTCCTGCTCAACATATCCTGCCCGGCCCCGATTTTTCGAGGCTGACTTATTTTGATCTATTATTTCAACGTTTATATTAGACCTCAACACTCTCGCCGTACTTCTCCTCAAACTCCAGTATGAGCTTTTCACCCCTGCTCACTCCCAGCTGATCAGCGCCTGCACTTATGAGCTCAAGCGCGTAATCCAGAGTGTATATCCCCCCGGACGCTTTTATTTTTATACCGCGGCTCAATACTTTCCGCATCAGTTTTATGTCTCCCAGCACAGCTCCGACTGGGTTTTCACTGACCATATCCAGGTACTGTGTTCTGACTCCTGTTGTCGTTTTAACCAGAAGCGCGCCTGCATTTTCGGCGATTCGACACGCCCTTTCTTTCTCCTCCGCGGTCAGCACCCAGGTCTCGATAATGGTCTTCACCACACGCCCCCGTGCGGCATTGACAACTGCCTCAATTTCTTTCAAAACAACATCGTCCTTTTTGGATTTTAACGCCCCGACATTGATTACCATATCGATCTGGGTAGCGCCGTCCTCAACGGCCCTCTCTGTCTCAAGAGCCTTGACCTCTGCGGGGTGAGAAC
>DRHN01000150.1 GCA_011049595.1 Spirochaetota bacterium
CTGAAAGTAAAATTGTTGTTGAGGTTGAACCGGGAGAAAATATTACAATGTTCCCATCCAGAGGAATTGCCAGGTATCCGTTTCCGGGATTAGCACAGAAAGCACCGGCTGTATTCAAAAATAGAATTAATGCAAAAAAGATAATGCTAATTGTTTTCATAAAAAAAGGACACTCTTTTATTGCTATTTGTAAACAACCTGTTCTATCATATGATCTAAATATAAGACAGAATCTTTCATAAAAGAATAGTATATATTTTAATGAAACAGTAAAGGTCGTGGAGAAATTATTGAATAATATGTTGAAGTGTTGTATTTTTTGGCATTAAACCCGTTCATGATTTAAGAAGGCCAGGAAAGATATACCTGATGATGAAGCGATGAAAATCAAAATTATTGAAGTTCAAGACAAAAAAGAGTTAAAACAGTTTAATAATCTCCCTGTAGATATATACAAAAATGATCAAAATAGGGTTAATACTATTCCTTTGATAGATAAAAAAATTCTTAGAATAAAATAAAAATTCGTCGAAAAAACGACGTGCAATCAAATTGCTTCTGTCAGTTTGATTAAATGAGTGAAGACTTCAAGCCGGGGAGAGCTTATACATTTATCCTTAATATTTTCACGACTGCCCAGTAATTCTGTTTACTGTCATTCATTACTGAGGGGATGGATTTCTCCGTATCTTCGTTTCAGGTTCATTTCAATTTTGTTTACATTACAAATACGCTGGTCATAATCAAAGGATACGATTTTTGAAGATAGCTCCACCTCCGGGTGGAAGACTCCCTTTGTGTATTGAAGAGCTGTTAGAATATTCTTCCTGCAGCTTTCACATGTTATCCCCGGAACCAGGATCTGCAATGACTTCATCTTCGATGCTATTTTATGTTTTCCAATATGTAGAATCTTTTTACCAGCCGTAACTCCCGCCCTTGCTCTTCAAGAGCCTTTACTCTTTTCGGATCACGAATCGTATATCCAAGATCTGTGAGTGTTTTCTCAATAGTACCCAGGGTAGCTTGTGAAGGATCATAATAAACCAAAACCTCTTCATGGGATAAACTAACATTAACACTTTTTACCCCCCTCTGCCGCCGGTAAGCTTTTTTACCGGATAATCTAAGCTTTCGACAAAGCTCCATATGCTCAGGTCCTGGCCTCGATTTTGTCCTTACATACTGTTGTCTAATAGTCCTATTATCGTCTTTTACTCTGTAGCGTGCGTAGACTATGTTCAATCGCTAATGGGTTTTAATACATTCCTTATAGTCTCCCACCTCCGGTAATCACCCTTGTTACGAAGACGATATTCTATTATGTGCAGGCGATGATAAGCTAAAACCGAAATAAACATATGCGTATCAACTCTCTTTCCTATCTGATGAAATTTGGGCCTTAAACCAATATTCTGGACTTATGGATAAAAATATCCTGTAAAACTGAAAAATCTATTATAAACCGGTTTAAGAAGGCATAAAAGAGGCATTTGGAGAGTTTTTCATAGATTATTAAATTTTTAATCGTAACAATTTGTATTTTTGTCGATCTGTCCCATTGAAATGTCTACAACGCAAATGCCTTTTCTTTGGTTTTTCTTGACAACAGGAAGTAAAGAGTGTATTCTGATAAAAAATAAGGGAAGAGAATGGGGGAAGATATAATCGCACAATAAATAGTCATTTTTGGGTTCTACCTCAATAAATCCGATTATAACTTTTCCAATCAAAAGAAGGGGCCATCTTGGTCGAATGAGCGATTTGGACGATCCTGTAGCCCGGTATTACGATGCCAACACCAAGAGATTCCTCAGCCTCGGCCAGGGTAAGAGTGCTCGAGCCTTGCACAGGGCTGTTTGGGGTGAGGGAGTCGAGAGCCGTCACGATGCAATACATTTCGTGAATGAGCTCATCTACCGCGACATGGAACGGTGTAAGGCCGATTTCGCCGTGGATCTGGGATGCGGCGTAGGAGGCAGTCTTCTGTATCTCGCTCAAAGGTCGTCTTCCCTTTCCGGATGCGGGATTACCCTAAGTCGAGTGCAGGCGCAGATCAGTGCCGAGCTTCTGAAGAGAGGCGGCCAGGAAGATCGTATAAAAATCGTTCACGGCAACATGCTGGATGCCGCCTCCTATGAGAACCTCATTCCCGTGGAGCGATCCGGTCCCCTTTTTGTATTCGCCGTGGAGTCCCTGATCCACCTCGAATCAGCCGATCAACTCTTTCAAACGGTTTCGCCGTTGCTGCGGAGTAAAGATCGGTTTGCCATCTGTGATGATTTTTTATCATCAAAGCTGCCTGCCGGGCAGTGGGAGACTCCCATGATAGGCAGGTGGTTCGACGAGTACAGACGGGGATGGAAGGTCCATAGCCTGGTGACTCCCGATCAGCTGCTCAGGCAGGCGTCTAGCCACGGATTTGATAATATCGCCCGCTTAAATCTCACCCCTTATCTGGAATTGAACAGACCGCGGGATCGTCTGATTCGAGCCCTCGTGGCCTTGGGCCGGCAGTTGAAACCCCATGGCGAGTGGTGGAGCAGCTTACTGGGTGGCAACGCCCTTCAGGCGTGCATAAAGGAGGGAGTCGTAGAGTATTGGTATATCCTGCTGGAGAAACGGGATTCCCGTTAGGGAGACGGAGGTTGCTCATCCAGTCCGCAGGGGACTCTCATGAGGTTGGGATAGAAGGTCTCCATGCCTTGATGGGGAGCAGCTGTTGCGGTTCGAGACCCCACGTGTAACCGAATCTCTCGAACGGACGTATAACTTCTCCGTCACGCGAGATAAGGTGGATGGGCACCGATTTGGATGATCCCTTCTCCCTGATCGGAAAACGTGGTTGATGATTGCCTACGATAATGATAAGAGAATCATCATCGACGTATTTCACCGGAAAGTCGGGAAATCGCGGTCAGAGCGTACTTAATCGAATGGGTGTAGCATTCGGGATACTTTCCTCCCCCATAGCCCGCGTTTCCTCAGGCCTCCCACGATCCCGCACGGTTGGATTTCCCGAGATATTTCAACCGGCGCAGCAGGAAAGCTGTCTTATATCTTTGTTAAATGCTTGTGCTGCTAGTTTCAGCCCCTCCACCTGAGTCAGGTAAGGAAATAGTATCTTGCTCAGATCATTGGCGGTAAACCCATGTTGAATCCCGAACTTTATCGCCAGAGCTGCAGTCTGAATTACCTCCCCTGCTTCAGCAGCAAGAACATGAGCCCCAAGCAGCCTGTCCGAAGTACGATCAGCAATGAGCTTGATCAGACCCCGGATATCGTGGGCTGTCAATGCCCTCGGTACATATGACACAGGCAGTTTAGCCACCTTTACATCGTAGCCTTCTGCTTTTGCCTGTTCTTCAGTAAGCCCAACACTGGCCACTTGAGGATCAGTGAATATCACCTCAGGTAACACCGTGAGGTCGAACCGGCTGTTATTCCCGTTCAGCGCGTTCTCGGCAGCAACGCTGCCCCCCGATGCTGCCACATAAACAAATTTCGGAAGGTTGGTCACATCGCCCGTAGCGTAGATGTTTTGGTTGCTGGTCTGCATGTAGTCGTCTACAAGGATGAAACCTTTCTCGTCCAATTTAACTCCTGCTTCCTCCAAACCCATTTCTTTCGTATTGGGCACCCTGCCTACTGCCATTATTATCTGTTCAGCGCGGAACTCTCTTTGTATTCCATTTTCCTCCGATGTGATTACTTTCTCCCCGCCCTCCTGCCGGATTGTTACGGGTCTTGTCCCTGTGTGAATGCTCAAGCCTTCCTCCCTCAGATATTCTTCCAGAGCCCCGGCGAGCTCCGGTTCGTGGTCCGGTATTATACGCCGGCTTCGCTGTAAAATCGTCACCTCTGTTCCGAACCGGACGAAAATTTGGCCTAATTCCAATGCAACCGCCCGGCCGCCGATGATAATAAGCGATCGTGGTTGTTTATCAAGTGTCATCGCTGTGGTGCTGGTAAGTACTTCCACGTTTTCGATCCCGTCTACAGGAAGTATTCGAGGTTTTACTCCGGTTGCGATGACGACCTTGCCGGCCTTGATACTCCTTCCATCTTCGAGTAACACAGAGCCGTCGGGCTGCAGACGTGCCCGGCTTTTTATGAGAGTAATGCTATCTCCATATGACGAAAGCACATCGACATATTTACTTTGCCTGAGCTTATCCACAAGGTTATTCTTTTGTTCGAAAACGGTTTCCCACTCCAAACCTTCAGCACGGGTATGTAACCCGGCAAAGGGATGATTAGCGGCAGTATGATAAGCCTTCGCAGCCAGCATTAGCGTCTTCGAAGGCACACAGCCTATATTCACACAGGTGCCGCCTATGGTTCCAGCTTCAATGATGCAGGCCCTTCGGCCAAGCTCAGCTGCCTTGATAGCCGCTGCCATTCCACCCCCACCGGTACCGATAACCGCCAGGTCGTAGTCTACCTCCGGTCCAAATTCTTTCGGCTGCTTATGAGGTTTGGTGTCATTTCGGGACAAAACCATACCTCTGTAGCCTTCCTTTTTAACGGCCTCGGTCAATGCCTCTCCACTGGTATCTGTTTCGGCTATTAACTTTGCCCGTCCGGATTTCCAACCTGGAACGTTGACTTCAACCACGCCCTCAACTCTTCTGAGCGCCTTAGTAACGTGCACTGCGCAGGAATCGCAGGTCATTCCGCTCACTTCAAGATCTATTTCATGTAGATTGTTCTTTGTTTTCATAAAACCTCCTCAAAGCCTTTTGAAGGCCTCCTCAGGGACTCAATTTTACTCCTCTAACATATACTATACGCCCTATACTATGGTACATGGTCAACAATTTTTTCAAAAATATCACAGCATGATATTCAAATAGCTCTTATAAAGACCTGGTAAACTTGATTCATGAAAGAAGGGCTGATCCAGAAAACTGAGAAAAGCTATAAAATTAAAGGGGTCCAGCTCCACCGTGATAAGGGAAATATTGATAATAAATAATCTTTGGAGGTGAAAGTTATGAATTTGAAAATTAAGGTTCGATGGTATTTTTTCTTTGTCCTGTTCACCATGGTTTTGGCTGCACCATCGGTATTCGGTACGTCTTGTTGTAGGCAGGAAACATATGGATTTAACTTTGCTGATTACAGCTTTTGGGGCGGGGATGGTTGCAACGATAAACCCCTGCGGCTTTGCGATGCTCCCTGCGTATGTCTCTTATTTCCTTGCGACAGAAGATAATTCTAAAGACATGTCCCGGCTAAGGGGGAAAGGGAATCATTCTGGTGTTGGTAAAATTGATACCGGGAAGACGCTTGGGCTTCTTTTCCGGGCCATATTGATTGGAGGTATAACAACCGCGGGTTTCATTGTCACCTTTGCTTCTGTTGGAACTATTATATCTCTGGGTGCACGGGCTCTCCTAAAAATGATACCCTGGATCGGCCTGGTGATTGGAGCTCTGCTCGTAATATTGGGAATATGGCTTTTGTTTGGTCGTCATTTGAGCATTCCCTCTCTATTCTCATTAAAGGTGGAAAAATCTCGACATCTGAGGAGTTTTTTTCTCTTTGGGATTGCCTACAGCCTGGCATCCTTGACCTGCACATTGCCGATCTTTCTTGCGGTTGTGGGGAGCACCTTTACGGCGGGGAGGGTCTTCCAATCAGTTGTACAGTTTTTCGTTTATGCTTTAGGGATGGGATTTATTCTGGTGGCCCTTACAATAAGTATCGCATTCTTCAAAGGGGTTTTAATTAAGTCTTTACGCCGTGTGGTCCCCTATGTGGAACGAATTAGTGCGATAATACTTCTGGGCGCCGGCGGATACATTATTTACTACTGGCTTTCAAAAGGTGCATTCTTTATGAGTTTAGGACAATAGCTGGCAACTGAACATTTGAAGTGAATTTTCAAGGTTATTCGGAAAAGTATGTTTCTCTCGGAGGAAAAATATTACTGTATAAGCGAAAATTTCATTTTGTATTCCCATCTTTAAAAAAGCTATTGTTCCAATGCCTTCAGTATTGGGCATTCTCTGGTGGTGGGAGTGCGCGTCTCACACGCATACGTCAGTTTCGATAATATTTTGCATTTGACTTTTCTAACCAACAATTTTATGATTCCTGCACAAACCATTGCTAAATTTTACAAATGCCGTTGGCAGATAGAAATATTTTTCAAATGGATAAAACAACATCTTAGAATAAAATTATTTTACGGCACCTCGGAAAATGCAGTAAAGACACAGATATGGATAGCTGTCAGTGTTTACGTACTGATTGCTATTATCAAAAAACGTCTTGATCCACAGCTTTGTTTCTACACTATTTTACAGATTTTCAGTGTTACTGCATTTGAGCAACTGCCTATTATACAAATACTTACGAGTTTTAGCTTTAAAAACCAAACGATTGATTCTTGGGGGTGTGAAGGTTATAGTTTAAGAAATTCCACTGTAATCAAAATTAATACCCTAAACAGGAAATATTTCATATTGTACAGCTAAGGGAGAGTCTAATTAGAGGAAAATAAATTTGCATGGCAAAAAAGAAGAAAATCCCAGAGAAGTACCAGATTTGGAATAATGTTCGCAAAAGATATCATCTTTCTCATGCTCACATACAAATGGCGAGAGAGCTCGGTATGAATCCAAAGAAATTTGGCAAAATTGCAAATCACAAACAAGAGCCTTGGAAAGCGCCCCTACCGGTTTTCATCGAAGACCTTTATTTCAAGCGTTTTGGGAAAACACGACCTGATGAAGTGAAAAGTATTGCGCAACTTTTCAAAGCTCTTAGTATCTTATTGCTGAGTTATCACATGCAAAGGTAATGAGGTGATATGATTGTATCCTATCCTGATTGAATGCTCTCGTTATGGATGTTCGAAGCCTTTTTAGTCACTACTAACGACAGGCCAATCTGTCTAAGATCATTGCGTTTCTGTTTATTCTTACCTCGCTGGGCTATTGTGCACCGGCCATTGGTTGTATCAATGTATGTATAAAAATTAGTAGTGTCGAAAAATAGAGTGTCATTGTCAATATTTCGGGATAGAGTATTCAATCGATATGATAATTCCCTCTCATTTTTTTGTCATGACATACCAGTATTTTCTATAGTAGGATGGAAGCAAAATGGTAGTGAGTTGCTTTTGAAAAGTGATATCTGCTGCATGGCGGTCTTTTCACACGTGGTGAGTGGTTATTCTTGTGCTTAGAAGAAACGATGGTAAGTTAGGGGGGTATATAATACCAGAGGATCTAAGCATTCCAGGTACTGGATTAGTTCCATGGAAAGAATTCTTTAAAACCTTGAAAAAAATTGGATACAGAGGTCCACTTGTGATTGAAGCATTTGATTCAGGTTTTGAAGAGCTTAACAGGTTAAGCGCAACCTGGAGGAAATTTGCAGCAACAGGTGAAGAATTAGCAATTAAGGGGCAGGAAAACTTAAAAAAAATCGAGGATGAGTTATAAAAAGAAGCATCTATATTAATATTATAAAGAGATAATCAAAAAATGTCATCATCTCATCCATTTTCTTGTTAAGGTGATTCTTACATGCTGCGGTTCAATCTTCATGTTGGAGTTATCTCACCACGCTTAACCGAAAAGGCCGGGCTATTTTAAAAAAGCATTTACGTAATATACCATGATTTCTTTTTGCTTTTTTCTGATGTTATGGTATAATAGCGCGTATCTGCAGGTTTTTTCATCGCCGGTAAATACTAATTAAACTTTATTTACAAGGAGGGAAGTATGCTGAAAAAAGTTGTTATTTTACTCACCGTATTTGTAGCTGTGGCATCATTTGTTTCCGCGAAAAAGAAGCAGGAACCTCTCGGGTCAGAGGAAAATCCTATTATATGGGCGTTTGTCCCCTCCGGAGAAATGGAAAGGGTGGCAGCCGGCGCCCGGGAAGTGGCGGACCTGCTTTACGATAAAACAGGACTTTACTTTGAAACCACTGTCGCCACCGAGTACGCGGGTGTCATAGAGGCGCTTTCAAGCGATCCCCCGGAAGCGCACATGGCGTCTCTCGCGACTTTCGCGTATGTGCTTGCCGCGGACAGGGGCGTTGCAGAAGCAGCGCTTGTGTCGGTCCGGTTCGGCAGCCCCACTTACAACGGTCAGATCATTGTCAGGGCCGATAGCGGGATCAGAAAGGTGTCCGACCTGAAGGGAAAGACTTTTGCCCGGCCCGACCCCCTGTCCGCAAGCGGCTGGATCATCCCCATGCTGACTATGCGTGCCGCTGGCATCGATCCCGACAGGGACCTCGCCGAAGTAGTTGATGCGGGAAGCCACGATTCGGTCGTGGCAGCGGTGTACAACGGTGATGTGGACGCGGGTGCAAGCTATGTTGACGCGCGTTCCCGTATCGAAGGTGATCACCCGGATGTCATGGAAAAGGTCGTGGTTATAGAGGTGACCCAGGATATTCCAAACGACGGTGTCCAGTTTGTGTCTTCACTACCCGAAGACCTGCGTGCCAAGATCGTCAAGGCTCTTCTGGAGATCGCTGAAACCGAAGAGGGAAAAGAGGCGCTCAAGACCGCCTATCAGTGGAACGCCTTGGAAGAACACGATGATACCTTTTATGACCCCTTCAGGCAGGTGCTCCAGGCTGCGGGGCTGAACATTGAAGAGTTGCAAAATTGATCATTATCAGTGTGTCGACTGAAAATTGAGTCTGGAAAAAGGTCATAATCAGGGTGACTTTGTAAAAAGATCGGTCAGATTAACCTGAATAAAATATTTTCCGGTTCCCGGTATTAATGTATTACAGGGGGGAAGGATGTTAGAGATAAAAAACCTTACAAAGGTCTACGAGGATGGGACAGTCGCTCTGCGGGACCTTGATTTTGAGGTTGAAGAAGGCGAGTTTCTTGTTATTATAGGGTTGAGCGGGTCGGGTAAATCCACACTCCTGCGCTGCATAAACCGTCTTATCGAGCCGACACAGGGTAAAATAATCTGGGACGGTGTTGACATTACAACGGCTGATCCGGCCCGGCTTCGTGAGATACGCCGTCAGATCGGGATGATTTTCCAGCATTTCAACCTGGTAAAACGTTCGAGTGTCCTGACCAACGTGCTCGCCGGTCGTCTTGGTTACGTCAACCCTCTGGCAAGTTTATACCACAATTTTCCTGTCAAAGAGCGTGAAATGGCGATGAAGGCCCTCGAGCGCGTAGGGATAGCCGACCAGGCAAAAAAGAGGGCGGATGAGCTCAGCGGGGGGCAGCAGCAGAGGGTGGGTGTTGCACGTGCACTGATGCAGCAGCCGCGTATGC
>DRHN01000151.1 GCA_011049595.1 Spirochaetota bacterium
CTGTATACTTTTGAAAATGTATTTTCTTATGAGGTTTTAAGGGGAGAAAATGTGATTGAAAAATATAAAGATGCCATAACGCCTACCCAGCAAATAATCCTTGATCTTTTAAATATCCCACAATCTGATTATTGGGCAGAATAAGAGAGCTAAATAATTCAGGATAAACGAAATTTTAACTTGCGGAAAGAGAGGTATTACTAATTACTTTCATTTTTTTAAATGCTTTATTTGTTCAAGATCTTCTTTTAAGTATTCTTCATCATAGGTAATACACATATTTTCTTTATTTAAAAGATGATAAAATTCAATCTTAGATAAACCCGCTAGTGCTCGTGCTTTTCCAATTCCTAATATTTTTTCTTCATAAAGCATTGCCGCTAATATTTTTAACAACCTTTTTTTTATATCTTTATCTGGAAGTTTAATTGCTTGAGCGATGTTTTCTGGAATTTCTAAATTAAGCATAATTTACTCCAATCAATTATATATATCTTGATAATACAATAATCGATTTAAAAAAAAAATCTATATGGAAATGAATATTTAATAAGAAAGTTACTTTGCCCATGGATGGGCAAAGCTGTTAAATAATTTGTATTTTAAAATCCGCTCGGAAATTTGACATAACTCAAATTGTACGAATTTCATTTTTTAGAAAAATAATAAAACTTTTCTTCCAAATTTGAAAGATATAAAAAATATTTCTTGTTTTTATTAATAAATGGTGCATTATTTATGAAAGTACTTGAGTGAAAAGTCAAATAGGGATAACATATTTCTGTCTTTTTAAGTATCTATCATGATCTGTTATGGATCAAGGCTGAATATTCTATAATAGACTTTTTATTGTTATTTATCATAAATTTAATGGATGTGCTTTGGAAAAATACATAGCTGAATTCACAAACGAGTATGGGGAAGACTGGGTTTTTGAATATGATTATTCCACAGGCAACGGTGTTATTAAAGGTTCAGATGTTGACTGGAATGAATATCCAATAATTGATGGAAAAGCATTAGGATTGGTTCTTGCTCAGAGTGAAATAGAGTGGTTGAGATCGTGTTGGCTTGAAGCCACGGCCGATTCCCAGGATCCGGGTTCAAAAGAGGATATTTCCTCAAAGTAAGTATCGTGGGAATGAAAACAAATGAATTCTGCGTTAGATCCACGGGAGTCTCAACACGGTCGCTGTAACCCTAAGTACAATTTACTAATCATAAGAGCTGCCTGTACTCCACTTGGCTATAAAAAGGCAGATAAATGCAAAGAATATTGGGCCCATAATCTAATAAATCATAAAAAAATCGGAAGAACGATGGGACTAAGCTATCGTATTTTTCTTTTCGACGATAATGATTCTTGTCATCGTCTTTCCAATGCACGCTTTAATCGATTAATCCGGGGAGAACAGGGAGAATGTCTTTCAGAGTATGCAGGAAAGCGATTGCGATATGTAATGGTAATTCTTGAAATGGCAGGACGAAAACCCTTATCCATCGTTCAGATTGACTATAATCTGATGCCTTTAGATGCTGAAGGGAGGATTATTAGAGAGGAACAAGAGAAAGAATTGCGCCTTGTTTTTGAGTTCACGTCACCTTTTACAAAAGATGAAAGTGCCGGAAAGATTATTGATGGTCGAAGTCGCTTTGCTAAGAAGCGTTATGAACAAGAGTTTAAATGGACACCTAGTCCGGAAATAGAGAAGGCTATTGTGGCTGCCATATTTGGTTAAGGCCGTTTATGAATCCCCTAATTGTTAGACAGTAGTGATTCTAAATGTTAGATTAGGCAATATTTTTAAATACTCGGCAGAAATATCAAATATAATATTAGAAAAAATGAGATCAGCTTCAAAAACAAAGAATACCCATTCTATTGAGACATTTATCAGCCGGGAGTCTGTAGATAAAAGCCCAGGTAAATCAAAATACCAGTTGAAAACTTTCGACATGGGGAAACCTGCAATCATAGCTGCAATTATTGCCCGAGAAGCATCCCGATCGCGGCGGTCAACTTTGTCCTTTCGATCGGTTTGGTGAGAGTGCTGTCCGATCCCATCTTCTGCGCCAGCTTGATATAGATTTCCGGGCCTAAACGCCCGCCGCCGGACATCGCGATTATCTTGACGGAAGGCGAGAGTTTTTTAAGCTCGAAAATCGTTGTAATTCCATCCTTCTCAGGCATAAGAATGTCTGTAACCGTCAAATCGATCCGGTTTTCCCGGAATACCCGTATACCGTCTTCTCCATTTGCTGCTTCTAAAACATTATGCCCTTCGCGCTCTATCATCTGTCTGATCACGGTACGTGTATAAACATCATCTTCAATTACCAGGATATTAGACATGCATAAACCTCCTTTATCTTAACAAAACGCCGCACTTTATGGAAACCGCGGCTTTTCATCAGGCTTTTTTATTTTCCCCCTGTCTTCGGGTCTTTTTTGTCAGCTGACCGGGGACAAGGTTTTTTCCAGATCAGGGATTTGAAGAAACTCCTTTACAATCTCAGGATCAAAATGGGTACCTGAATTCCTTTTTATTTTTCTTATAACTTTTTTTACAGGTATGGCTTTTCTATAAAGACAGTCATTGACCATGGCATCGAATGCGTCGATAACTGAAAATATTCTTGCAAAAAGAGGGATCTTTTTCCCTTCGAGGCCGCAAGGATATCCGGTGCCGTCATATTTTTCATGGTGATTGAGAACAACTTCCGACGCCCCTGACAAAAAATCAATATTTTTTAGCAAGGAGTATCCTAAAAGAGAATGTTTCTTTATGACACTGTACTCATTTGCAGTAACAGGCCCCGGTTTTGACAAAATTCTTGCAGGTATTCCTATTGCCCCGATGTCATGGAGGTAAGCTCCCCATTTCAGGTCTCTCAGTTTTACCCCCTCTGCACCAAATCTCCTGCAAAGAAAGACACTGTTTACAGAAACCCGTACACGGTGATTTTCGGTTTCAGGATTGTACATCTCACCTGCCGTTCCCAGGGCGAGAACTATGTTGTCATGACTCTGTTCAATATCGTTTTGCGAGGTTGTCAGACTTTCTGTTTTTTTCTCGACAAGTCTTTCAAGATAACTCAGGTAGTGATTGTGAAATACCATTGTTCTCCATTTTCCGACCGCGGAGTTTAAACGGTCCATGAGCAGTGAAAAAGAAAAAGGTTTTGTAATGTAATCGTACGCCCCTTCTCTCAGGGCAAATACAGCTGTTGACAGGTCCTGCGTGCCGGTCATGATTATCACAAGGGTATTCGGCGATATTTCCAGGGCTTTTCTTAGAGCTTTTAGACCGGAACCATCAGGAAGATTTATATCGAGGAATATTACAGCATATCTTTTAATTGAAAAAGCTTTGTATGCCTCACCCAGGCTGGCAGCCTCATCGCACCGAAAACCCTGTTGGCTTAAAAACATTGATACCATCTTTAAAATCCTGATTTCGTCTTCTACCACCAGAATGTCCGGCTTGCCGGGAAAATCAATTGCGTGCGGCTCAGGGTTTTTATCTGTGTTTTCTGAATAGTATTCTTCATCGAAGCATGAATAATCCATTGTTTTATCTTCCCGCCACGAGACCATCTTTAGCAGAATTACATTTTTTAATTTATTTAATATTTTTCTATTAAAATATGAGCAATATGCATGCCAGTAATACAAAGGAAAAGCTCTGTTTTCAAATCAAACAGCATAACTTTAATTCTTATTATTCTTCAAATTAAACGTTAGTTCTGTTTTTTTTAGAAAAAACATGCGACGTCCATCGCCTGTCGACGTGAATTTATGCAAATATTCGATACATTTTGTTTCAAACCCGAGCACTCAGGGATGCCTTAAAAGCGCGGTTTTTATACCTCCGGCCGCACTAAACTAATTATATTATAAGATATATCCAGTTCAGGAGAAAAAATGAAACTCTTTCGGATTCGCATGTTCGTTTTATTTGCTGTACTAATACTTGCCGTATACGGAGGCAGCCAGGCTGCCTGGGGAATGGGCGAGCGGGAATCCGTAGGGGAAGCGCTGCCGGTAGACCCCGAAGTTATAATCGGCAAACTTGAAAACGGGCTTACCTATTACATAAGGGAGAACAAAAAGCCGGAAAACGTAGCAGTTTTGCGGCTTGTTGTCGACGCTGGCTCCGTGGTGGAAGAGGATGACGAGCAGGGCCTGGCCCATTTTGTCGAGCATCTTGCTTTCAACGGCACAGCTAATTTCAAAAAAACCGATATCATTGATTACCTGGAATCAATAGGCATAAGGTACGGCCCCGAGGTCAACGCTTCTACAGGTTTTGACGAAACGATCTATAAACTGGAAGTCCCGACGGACAATGAAGAAGCAGTTGTAAAGGGATTTCAGATCCTTGCCGACTGGGCGCACCTTGTGAGCTTTGAGGAGGATGAGGTCGACAGAGAGAGGGGCATAATCATAGAGGAGTGGCGCCAACGGAGCGGAGCAGGGATGCGTGTAATGGAGAAGCACTATCAGGTCCTTTACCGAGGGTCTAAATACGCCGGGCGCATGCCCATAGGAAAACAGACGGTGATTGAAAGCGTGTCCGCTGAAAAGCTGAAAAACTTTTACAAAAAGTGGTACCCACCCGATAATATGGCGGTCATAGCGGTTGGAGATTTTAAAGCTGAAGCAGTAGAGGATTTAATAAAAAAGTCCTTTTCAATGATCCCTGAAAGTGAAGGGCCCTGGGAGCGCCCGTTTTTTCCGGTACCCGATCATCAGGAGACACTTTATTCCGTAGCCGTCGACCCTGAAATAAGAGAGTCCCGCGTAACAATATATATTAAAAAAGATGTGCGCGAGTCAAAAACCAGGGCAGATTACCGAAAATCCATTGTGGAGTACCTTTTTTCGGGTATGCTCAACTCCCGGTTTGATGAAATGTCAAAGAAACCGGACCCGGCTTTTATCAGCGCGGCTATCGGCGGCGGCCTGATCATAAGGACCAAAGAGGCGGTGGTCCTTTCAGCAACTGTGCAGCACGATGGTATCGAGAGGGGGCTTTTGTCCATTCTTGTGGAAACCAGGAGGGCAATTGAGTTCGGATTTACCGCCTCCGAGCTCGAGAGGGAAAAGAAAAACCTGCTCAGCTGGATCGAGCAGGCCTATAAAGAAAGAGAGAACACACCTTCACACTCGCATGTTAGAGAGTACATACGAAACTTCCTGGAGGATGAACCGAT
This sequence comes from Spirochaetota bacterium, assembly GCA_011049595.1. Classification (GTDB taxonomy): domain Bacteria; phylum Spirochaetota; class B62-G9; order B62-G9; family DRHN01; genus DRHN01. Next base: position 5,218 of record DRHN01000151.1, read on the forward strand.
ACCGGGTATAAAGAAAGAGTATGAGCTTTTTTCCGCATTTGTCCCCGGGGTAACACTGGAAGAAGTAAACAGGGCGGCCGAAGATTGGATAGGCGAAAAAAACCGCGTGGTGCTTGTGACAACGCCCGGGAAACCCGCGGACGGAGCTCAGGGCGGTGCACCGGACGAGGAAGACCTCAAAAGGGTTTTCGAAAGGGCCGGGAGGGCGACCATTACGCCCTATGAGGACAGCGTAAAAGAAGGGCCGCTTCTTGCGGAAATTCCCGCCCCCGGGTCTATCGTTGAAGAGATCTTTATCGATAGCGTGCAGACGACCCGGCTTGTGCTCTCAAACGGCGCCGTGGTCCTGCTTAAACCGACAGATTTCAAAGAAGACGAGATCCTCTTTGAAGCAATGAGCCCGGGAGGGCACTCACTGCTGGAAGACGAGGAGTATATAGCGGCCATAACAGCTCCGACGGCAATCAAAGACAGCGGCGTAGGCGACTTCAGCAAGATCGAGCTTGAAAAAGAGCTCGCCGGAAAGGTCGCGGCGGTCTCCCCGTGGATAAGCGAGATCTACGAAGGTTTTAGCGGCAGCTCCTCTGCTCAGGACCTCGAGATCCTGTTCAAACTGGTCTACCTTTATTTTACGGATCCCGGCAGGGACCCCGACGCATTTCAGGCCTACAGGGAAAGATTGAGGGCCCGTTTTGAGAACAGACGTTCCATACCGGATGAAGTGTTCTGGGACACGGTAAGGACCACTATCGGCCAGGACCACTTCCGATCGAGACCCCTCACGGTCGAGACCCTGGATGAAATGGACCTTGACCGGTCGCACAGGATTTTCAGGGAGAGGTTCTCCGACGCGGGTGATTTCACCTTCATATTTGTCGGCAGCTTCGATGTTGAGACAATAAAACCTCTTGTGCTCACATACCTTGGAGGGCTCCCTTCCGGCGGCAATACCGAAAAATGGCGCGACCTCGGGATCGATCCTCCCGGCGGTGTGGTGCAGAAAACAGTGAGGATGGGGATAGAATCCAGGAGCCAGGTCCTCATAGGTTTCTCGGGACCTTTTTCCTGGTCTTACGAAGGAGATTTCAGTCTCGAGGCCATGGGCGAGGTGCTGGACATCAGGCTTAGAGAAAAGGTGAGGGAAGAGCAGAGCGGAACATACGGTATCTGGGTGTGGGCATCCACCCGGAAATACCCGGACAACGAGTACACCGTTTATATCGGTTTCGGATGCGACCCCGACAGGGTAGAGGAGCTTACGGATGTCGTATTCAAAGAAATTGACTGGATAAGGGAGGGAGAAATAGACAGTATGTATCTCACAAAGGTGAAGGAAATATTCAAGCGGGGCCTGGAAAAGTCGCTGAAAGAGAACGGGTACTGGCTGAAAAGCATGGCCCTCGCTCTCCGCAGGGGAGAAGACCCGGGAATAATTGTTAAAAGAGCAGCATTGATAGACAGGCTTGACGCAGATATCATCGGTAAGGCGGCGAGGTCCTTCCTCACCCCGGGCCGGTATATCAGGGTCGTGCTTTATCCGCAAGCTGAGGAATAAGGGTTCATTTACCGCTCCGCGTTCTCTCCCGATTCGAAGGACCAGGAACCTTAAACCCCCATTTGTTTTTTTATATTTACCCTGACTGTTTTATTTTCGGTTTTATAAACTGCCCGAAAATACATTTTAAAGAGCCTGGATGTTCTTAATCAGGAAATAGACTCATTGATAAAAAGGGGCCAGACATTTTTCACAAAATAGAATCACCGGTGAGGTTGAACTTTTCAATAAGTATGTTTGTGCCCGTACTTTATAAATAATGCGGTAATTATCAGATCTGGTACAGTAATTGCTGTTTTAATTTGTGATATTTTTTAAAATGGATTCAAATATAATAAATAACTATGTTCAGGATTTCAGGAGGGAGTAGTGAAAATACTGACAAAACAGCTGATGGTCAGGATCTTTATACTGCTTGTTATTCTTTTTATCATAACAACTATTATGGTGAGAACGGCCGGTACAAAGAAAGACCCGCGTTATGCCGGATTAAATCATTATGATAATCACTCCCCGGCAGGTGACTTTGTTTTTTATGCCTGAAATTATTGGATTGAATATCTTGTTTTTAATCAGGGCATCATCCCGTGGCAGATGGCCATGCAGTTTAGCTTCTTGATGTAAAAAATAACCGAAACACACGGGCCTAATATTGTAGTCACCTTTTTTTTGGTATCCCCGCAGTAGTATTCACCGGGTTTGAGAAAATGACCGTTTTCAGGCAGAACGTGTATCTCATCAATACAGGTTTTTATTGTTTGCTGATCTTTTTTCATGATTTGAAAGTATACCTCCTGATAGATTCTCGAAACTGATCCCGGATCCTCTGAATTAGCGTTTAGAGATTACTCTGATAAAGAAAAGGGTAAATCCACGCTTTTTATAGTTTGCATATATTCAGCAAATACTATGCCAGTCTAAATAAAGCAAGGAAGTTTAAGCTGTGGGTTATTTTATTTCAAACAATGGCTGTTTGAGTTTTGTCCTTAATAAATATGAAAATAGAAAAAGGGGTATGATGTTTGTAAATAAATATATGAGTGTTTTCATAAATCCATCATGGAAATCGTTTCGCGATGTTGATGTATTACTGCTCATTGCTTAAACAAATTGCCCGCAATTGAAACACTTATTGGTTCGAATAAAACTCCTCATGTTTGCCGCACGGGGCCTGAAAATCAATCTTTATGAGTGCATAAGATAATTAATTGCAATATAATAACTTACATGACTGTATGGC
>DRHN01000152.1 GCA_011049595.1 Spirochaetota bacterium
TAAAGGGGAGTAACCATATAATTGTCCCCGATAGAAAAGAGGCAATTTACAAAGCTGTCGAGGAAGCCCGGAAAAACGATATTGTGCTGATAGCCGGAAAAGGTCATGAGGATTACCAGATCCTGAAAGAAAAAACAATACATTTCGATGACCGGGAAATAGCGCTGCAGGCGATCGGGGAACTCGATAGGTAACAGACTGCCTGACTTTTATCCAAAACCACGTTCGGACTCAGCCCTCCCGGTACGCCGGGAAGGCTGAAGCTGTTTAACAGAGCTTATTCCACAAGCTCTCTTACGCCTTTCGGATAGAGGATCTCGTTCCAAATAATTAATACCTCTTCAAAAGCGCTTAAATCAGGATCGAAAGGGAGTGTGTTTTCAGGAACTTCGGGGAAGAGGAAACCGGTTTCTTCTTCCGTCGGTACTTCGATTATCGGCGTAAAATAGGTATTCAGGAGAAAGGTCTGAAAAAGACTTTTTGCCAGAAAATCGATTAAAAATTCTGCTCCCTCTTTATTTGAGGAAGTTTCAGGGATATACACGACGTTTGTTCCCGATACTGTCGTTACAGGGTATTTATTCGGATCGAAACTTTCATAAAAGATATCGATCGGGTATCCGGCGATCATGGACTGTTTGAAATAACCTGAGATACCGATGGCGCTCGAATACTGACCGCTTTCAATCGTGAAAACGAGATCTTCCCCGGTGTCCCTGTAGAAAGGTATGGTGTTATTAATGTCAATTAGGATTTCTTTTCCGTAAAGTCGGTATAAGGTACCGATTATAGACAGAGTGACGGCGTCATCGGCAGGGTCCGCCATCGTCATTTTTCCTTTTAGAGACCTGAGAACATTCGATCTATAGATGCTGAAATTTTCTTCAATGACATTGTTAACGGCAAGGCAGCTGGACCATTTGGACCATGTGTACACGCCTCTTTTTTTATATTCCGGGTTTATTTCAGCCCATAAGCTGGAATCATAATTGTGAATATTCAAAGATCTGTCGTTTAAATTAATGCCGATGTAAATGTCATAGTCTCCGTCCGGCAGTAGACTCCTGCCGCTTTCCTCGTTTAATTTACAGTTCAAACCGGTACTCTTGTTGATAAATTGGAGTATTTCGGTCATGGAGTTTTTTTCCAGATTTGAGAAGACCGTGATCCATCTTGGCACGCCCTGAGGGACAATGTACTCTGGTCCTTCTTCAGTTCGTTCCTCTTTGGGTTTTGAAGCGGCAAAGAGAGCTGACGGTAAATAAATGAGGATGAAGATAGAGGATAGATACAGGAGTAAGCTTTTCATGTTTGATCAAAGATTATTATTTTTTTTTATTCTCAATCAACAATCGCAAATCGGCGCTAATTACTTCATATGCTGTATAATTCTTTCAAAAAATTCTAAACAAAAAATACGGAAAAATCAATTAAAATAATAACAAACCCGCTACATGGCTTTTATGCCGTTTTCCCGGAAAATGGCAAGAAAAATAACATGTACTGCAACTACGATGGCAACGACTATGGTGGACATCGCGCCGGCGCTTTCAACGTAACCGTCGTCGATGAGCTGGATTATTGTAATAGAGGAGAGCTGGATTTTTGGTGAAA
>DRHN01000153.1 GCA_011049595.1 Spirochaetota bacterium
ATGTGGAAACTGCTGTGATCGAGTCTGTAGGTCAGGTCATTGTGCCCAGGGATGAAGAAGTAAACGCAATGCTGTGACCCGATTCTATAAAAAGGAGAACGGTTTTTGAGGTGGTTTTTCCAGGTTTTACAGCTTTTTGTTTGCCATTTTATATCACGTTTTGCTGACATTGTCACAGCTTAATTTTATTTGATTGGACTAACGCTAATTAAGGAGGAATGTCATGAAAAGATTATCCATAATTATTATTCTTTTTGTGATTTTTGCATCGGCTCCGCCCAGGAGCATGGGAGAAAAAAGTGCGAAAGAGGCAGCTTCAACCACGGAAAGGGTGGAATATGTAGCCGAAAGAGGTTTGCTTGTACGTCCTGAAGAGGTCTACATAGACTCTATAGTAGCCGGTTTAGATTATCGTTACCCAATGCCGGAGAGTGATTTTGGGGTTACTCTTTATTCCGGGCACAGGCAGGTGTCATCATTGGGGCAGGAGGAAGTGATCCAGATTGGAATCCAGGGGAAGGAGCTTGGCTTTGAGGAGCTTCCGCCGATGAACCTGGCATTCGTTATCGATAAAAGCGGCTCCATGAATGACAGAGACAAAATGGAATGGGTGAAGGAGTCGTTCTATATTTTTATCGAAAAGGTACGGGACAAGGACTTTGTTTCCCTTGTTGTTTTTGACAACACGGCAAAAGTTATATTTCCATCCACCAGAATGGACACGGCTGACAGGCGTATGATGTTCAAAAATGCTGTGCAGGGCATACAGGCGGGAGGCGGGACCAACCTTGTGAAGGGGCTCAGTCTCGGTTACAAGGAAGTGCTTTCAAATTACCGGAGCGAGTACACGGATAGGGTCCTTTTTTTGACCGACGGAGTCGGAGAATCCGGCGGTATCCTCGAAATGGCTGAAGCCTCTCAGATAAGGGCAGATATCGATCATGAGCCCTGAAACGGCGGTCGTTGATGTAATACAGTAGCCCGCCATTCTCTCGCAGATCTTTAAAGTTTTTCCACTGTAATCTGATACGCATCGCTATTTTTTGGTTCAAGCAGTTTTAATATTTCTTCCCTGCTTTTAACAGGGGGTCAACAATATTCAAACTATGATTGTTTTTACCTTATTTATTTTTAGGGTGTCTTTCACTTCTCTGGAAATACCATTGTCCGTAATTATCATATCAATATCTTTTGCCCCGCAAATTGAACAAAGGGAGACTATTCCAAGCTTTGTGGAATCAATGAGGGCGATTATGGATTGAGCTTTTTTTGCAATGACACTTTTTTATTCCACAAATCCCATGTGTCGGTCGGTTAACCCGTCCCTTATAGTAAAACCCGCGGCACCGAAGAACGCTTTTGCTATGTTCCATCCCGCCATAAAGCCTTCATGGGGAGCTCCAAGAGCTGAATAGGATTTTCGGTTGAGAAATCCGTTTAGCATGTAAACATTGAAAGGTGTGCAGGATAAAAGCCAGTGCGCGACTTCTATACTTGGAGTTATAACAGTGATATCGATTTTCTTCTTTAAAAATGTAGGGACCTCAACACAGGTCGTCCCGCCGTCGATGAAGATTACTTCTCCGTCGTTTACGAGCCCGGCAGCTTCCTTTGCGATCGCTTTTTTAATTTCATAGTTAGCTTTCCGTCTTTTATCGAATGGAAGGTCTGAATGAGTGTCATCAATCGCGATTGCCCCGCCATGGGTGCGGTGAATTTTCCCCTGCCGGCTGAGCTCGTTTAGATCGTTTCTTATTGTGACAACCGATACATTGAAATATTCACAAAGCTCGTTAACGGTAACTCTTTTTCGTTCGGCGACAACATTGATAATTTTTTCAAATCTTTCTTCAATAAACACTTTGCTGTCTTTCATGTTTCCATTATACCAAAGCGGAAATGAAAGTCAATACGAAAAAAAGAAAAATAACAAAAATAAACGAAAGTAAAAGAAAATATATTGACAATAAACGGTATTTATGTTAGAAGTCTTTATTAGAAAATCAACAATATTTTATTGGTTTTCGGAGATGCCTTTGTTTTGCGGTGTTCTGCAATCGTTAGATGAATGAGTTATTGGAGATACAATTCACCGGTTCCTGCAATCGATACGTCGTCATACTGTACCGGCACCGATCTCATAGTCGACGGCGGGTACACGCTCTGGTAGTATCGTGTATTTAAGGTGAACTTAAAGGAGAGTATAACTAATGAACAAACCGGATAATTTTCTAAATATCCAGGACGAGATGGGGGAGTCACCCGTGTGGGAACCCTCCGAAAAAGCCCTGTATTGGATAGATATTGCGGGGGAGCGGATTCATCGATACGACAGCAGCACAAAAAAATGTGAGACTTTTAAAGCCGGGATGCCTGTTACAGCTATCGCGAGAAGGGCTTCCGGCGGATGGCTGACCATAACAAAATCAGGGCTGGCTTTCTGGGACCCGGTGTCCAACAGGTTCAGTCTTATCACGGACCCGTTCAAAGACGAGCCGGATTTCAGTTTCAATGACGGGGCCGTTGACCGGCAGGGACGGTTTCTTCTCGGTTCCTACAACAACAAAGTGCTCGACGCGGCAGAGGGGTCGCTCTACAGGATGGACAGGGACCGAACACTTCACGAGCTGGATACAGGCCTGAAGGTCCCTAACGGTATCGGACTCAGCCCGGACGGCAATAAATTATATGTCACGGAACAGTTCAACTATAAAATACATGTGTATGACTATGATACGAAGAAGGGAACGGTATCAAACAGGGCAACCTTTGCGGAAGTCCCCGAACCCGCGGGTATGCCTGACGGCCTGACGGTAGACAGCCAGGGTTTTGTCTGGAGCGCGCACTGGGGCGGGTCAAGGGTTACGCGGTATGATCCTGAGGGAAAGATTGATATGGAAATAAAAGTCCCGGCTGAGATCGTGACCTGTGTCGGGTTCGGCGGAGACGATATGGATGAACTGTTTATCACAACGGCATGGTACAGCCTTGATAAAGAAAACCGCGCAAAACAGCCGCAGGCAGGGGACCTGTTCCGGGTCAAAACAGGCATAAAAGGGCTTGTAGAGCCCGAGTTTCTTGGATGATGGGGGAATAATATGGGCGGGAAATATATTGCCGGTATCGATATCG
>DRHN01000154.1 GCA_011049595.1 Spirochaetota bacterium
CAACCAATAAAGCTGCCTTTCGAAGACTTAAAATTATTGAAGGACAGGTAAAAGGGATACAGAGGATGATAGAAGATGAAAAGTACTGTATAGACATTTTAACACAAATTTCAGCTACACGGGCTGCTTTAGATGGGGTAGGAAAAGTGATTTTAAGAAGGCACTTAGACCAATGTGTTTCAAATGCGATTGGGAAAGATGATGTAAAGGTCAAAAAGATATTGGGTGAACTGATGGAAATATTCGCTAAAGAAGGAATTTAAAAAGTATAATTCATAAAGGTGTTTCAAATACATTTTTTAATTTTGTTCTAAATCAGGTGCAATCTCACGGAGTTTATCGTTCTCCATCAACTGAGGAGTATATAAACCTTCAAATCAATATAGGATTGCTTAAACTAAATGGGCAAATTCAACCTCAAGAAATATTCTAATGAACAAATTATTCTCATCAGGTTTTTGAAATTTCAAACTTTATAATTCTCAGCAGACAAACCGAGATATATTGTGTCTTCATTAGTAAGACAAATGGGCCGGTAAAAATGAATAAATAAAAGATGCAGACAATTGCCATAGCGAATATTCTGTTGAGTACGAAATCGATCCTCCACGCCTTAAAATTAATTCAGTTCTTTTCCTCATTCCTCCCAGCCTCACTTAACTTTGCAGTATATGTTTTATTAATATGTTGTTTGCTAACGGATTCCCTTTTTTCCAAGAGATACTTCCGCACTGCCATTGCAGCTTTTGCTCCTTCACCGGATGCGATAACGATTCTCTTCCCAAACACGTTCGTCACATCACCTGCAGCAAATAGTCCGCGATACGTTGTCGAGCAGTCAGGTCTAATAACAATCTCCCTCTTATGGTTGAGCTCAACCAGTTTTGTGACTAGTGAAGAATTCGGTTGCATACCGATGGATATAAAGACACCAAGCATCGGAATACTGGTTTTTTCATCCGAAGCCTTCTTTCTAACCGTTACACCAGTGAGGGTACGTTCGCCTTCAAATCTGATCGCCCTGGTATTTTCATATGTTCGCATGTTTCTAAATGTATTGATACGGTCAACAATGGCATGATCAGCAGTAAGTTCGTATTCTGAGATAATTATGAATAGTCTTGGCCACCTTATGTAATTTCTCAACGATCTGCATCGCAACAGTGGGTTTTATCACTGCCATCACCCATTAATACGAAAATACGTATTATTCCGAAGCTGAAAATCAAAATTACAAAAGCGAAAAGGAATAAATCTACTGCCTCAATTATTGAAACAAGGGAAGATTCGACTTCTGTTAAATGAACATATTTTTCGGTTGTCGGTGATTTTTTGAAATACGCAAGCACTGTTTTTATCGTACTTTCTGAGCCCAAATAGAACATAAATCCCGAACCAATAAAAGAAAATGCAGCGCCAACTATACTGATATAACGAAGAAAAGACAGTCGTCCCATTTTTGTGAGGATTTGTTCCTGAGCATCGATAACCACGTATCCAGATTTTATCCAATTCATCTTCAGTTATCCCCATCCCCTGATCCTCAACAACCACAGCGGCACTGTGATCATTTCTTGTGATACGTATTTGAATCTCATTATGATGGGGCGAGTACTTAACGGTGTTTTCCAATATGTTGGATATCACCTGACGAAATCTCGACGGATCAACCATAGCATACACAGGCGCCTGGTAATCTATGTGAAAATGGATGTTTTTCTCTTCTGCGATATATTCATAGACTTCAACTACATCGGAAATCACTTCCCTCAGATCATGCCATTGCTTCTTTAATTGTAAAATACCCGATTCGGCTTCGGAAAGTTCGAGTAATTCGTTGAGGAGCTTCATGATTTCATTAGATTCTTCAAGGCTTTGCACACAAAGGCTTCACGAGCTTTATCAGGATCATCGAGAGGCTGTAAGTCAATCACCCTCCCACCACGAATTACTTTACGTGCTGATATATCCATAACTAGATCGCCAACCTTGAGTTTTGTGGAGTACCCGCCAGTTTGCGTGCGCCGGGGGACCGCCTGAATGCGCGAGCAAGTACATATAATACAAGCGCTTACAGACATAAACATAGTAATTCAAATGGCCAATTCGTGTAACCAATTGGTATTATTCGATTTATGATGGGACACTAATGATATCTTTACACTTCCTTACTCACCAGAATGGTCGCCATGGCCGCCACTATGATGCCGGTGCATGAAAATGTGCATGACCGGGCAGAGAAGGAGCAACATATAAGGCCAGAATCGCAGTACATATACTTTATACTCGATAAACAGGAAAATGGCGGCAGCTGCACTTAAAGCAAGTAATGCCCAGAATATTTTTGACTTCAAAAAATCGCCGATTTGAGATTTTTGTTCGATTGTCATACCCTGTTCTCCTTTAATCTAAAGCAGTCAAATTAACCCGCTACATTAAATCCGAAACTGCCTGCACACGAGCACAGCTTCAATGACATATAAACAATCAGGTGTGCCAATACACCTCAGTGGTATTAAAAGAAATAAGCACACCTGAATATGTCTTTCGTCGAAATCTATTTTATTAATTTTTCGCTAGGACGTGCTTGCTCATATAATCCGGTTTAATCCCTGGAAAATCTTAAAAGACTAGGGTTCGTGATCGCACGGGCTTGTTTCTCGTCCAACAAAACTTCCGCTTTTGAAACACCTTTCACACTTTTCAAAGATTTCTGAACATGCTGAGCACAATTATCTCAAGTCATTCCATCAATCGTTAGGATTGCTTCTTTACAAAACAAACCTCCTATATTTAAAAACACCACGCCCCCAGTGGGTATATTCTTACATTAACCGGTCCATTAGAAAACTGCAATTTAATATTGTTTAGAAAAATAAGAAAAATATTTAATGCATCTCATGCATCTCCGATTCAGACCCTCCAAGATATTTCTCAGGGTCTTCATCAAAAGAGTTTTTGCATCCCTGTGCACAGAAATAATAGGTGCTGCCTTTGTAATCACTTTTAAACTTTACTTTTTTCTTCTTGACCTTCATTTTGCAAACAGGATCGATAACCATTTGCCTTACCCCCTCTTATTCAATTTACAGCAGTCTAAACGCTCATTTCCAAATTGACGTTTATTTGTTTCTGCCATTCTTTCAATATAGCGTGAGAAAACGCCTTTTTTTTGCTTTTCGGTTTTTATCAGACAGCCAAGGTTTGAAATTATTCTAGTGACCTGGTTCTTGCTCACTATATTTGGGTAGAACTCAAAATGGATCTTTTGCTCTGTAATATCAACGTGCTTAACACCATTAATATCTGATAGAGCATCCTTTATTTTAGTTTGTGAGCTATCGTTTGGCCAACGTTTGATTAAAAGATCTTCGGTTAATATGTATCCTTCCATCTCATCCTCCTTAAAACAATCTTGATTGGTACCATACCAGGGTATTGTATATTTATACATTACCCAATTTTCCCCGTCGTGTCAAGTTAAATATTCAAAAAAAATGGACAGGGAAGTCAAATATATAAAACTGGTGATGAAAGGTATTTATGGTGTTGAAATGAGATCTTTCAAATGGGAACTGTAGTGTTGATTAGCCGGCTAATATTAACGGAAATAACGGTAAATAAGCATGTCCGTTTTCATTTTCGTTTGATCATCAGTCATGATGTCTATAGATTCAGTTAATGAATTGAAGCATTGAGGAGAAAAATATTGGAGCCGATACACAACAACACTGTTCAGTTCAACTCGAGAGAAGACCATTTATCTTTTCATTTCAGCTGGAAAGTAGTAATGCATGTTTTGCTGTCTGAATTAGTGGTAATCGTTCCGCCCGACTTCATGTCTTTATAAACGATCGTTAGATCGATTTCAAGGTCCCTGGGAAGCCAGAGCTCAATAAAGCCATTTGACATAGTCTTCATGTCTTTTGAAAGGATAACGCTGCCGTCCTTCTTTTTCGCTATCACACTCACATCTTCTTCAAAAAGTTCTCCTTTACACCCCGACATGTAGTGTGTCGAACACTTATGGGTGGTTTTAACATACGGGGCGATCGCGACCACCATCCTGTCTTCCGGTAATGGAACGGAAAACGTTTTACCTCCCGGGATCTTAATATTGATACTTTCCGGTGTTATAAAGCTGGTAAAGGAATTTTTTCCCTCTCCCAGCTTGTTGGCCAGTGCCATTGCCTCCATGGCATCCAGCCCTTCAAACATCCCGGACGCAGCTTCAAAGTCCTCTTTGGATTCTTCGCCGTCTGCAGCCTTATCACTTTTCTGCGCGTATGCATCGTTTCCCATCCCGCTGAAAAAGAAGGATAACAGGAGTCCTGCAATAAACAATGTGTGGATGTATTTTTCTTTCATAGTATCTTCCTCGCTCGGGTATTTATATTTCCTTATTTGGGTTACTTTGCCATGAGCTTTTTAAGCCGCTGCACCTCTTTTAACAGGTTTCCCTGCTTTTTTCCCATCCAGAGGCTGTAGCTCCCGATCGCTATCCAGACAACAAGTAAAGCTGTGAATAGATACCACATGTTCAGCATAATTTTCTCCAGTTAATTCCTGAAATTAAAACCCTTATCCACTTTACGGTCTTCTGTCAAGTTTAATTCTTATTTCCTTCAGCGAATATTCAATTAGTCCGAGTCTCGCTCGTTTTAGAAGCAGATAAAAAAACAGCATTGTGAAGGCAAAAAGGCACACGATAAGTGTAACAAGCATTGGGACGGCAAGCCCCATTCTTTCTTTGTTGATCAAAACGGGGTGCATCGTCCTCCACCAGTGTATTGACATGAAAACTATCGGAACATTTATAAAACCAACTATTCCCATGACCGCGGAAACCCTGGCCCGGCGCTCGTCACCTTCTATCGCACCCCTTGCCATTAGATAGCCAAGGTAGATCAGCCACATCACAAGCATCGTGGTCAGCCTCGGTTCCCAAACCCACCATGCGTTCCATGCTCGCCTTGCCCATATCGAACCCGTTATCAGCACCAGTGTGCTGAACAGCACTCCTATCTCCGCTGCTGCTCCGGCCACAATGTCCCACTTCATTGAACGCTTGACAAGGTATATCACGCTGCCGATAAACACGATCAAAAACGCCAAAAAGCTGATCCACGCAAGGGGGAGGTGGAAATAAAATATTCTCTGAACCGCTCCCATTGTTCTCTCTGTCGGCGCATATAACAGACCCATGTACAACCCGCCTGCTACAGAGATAAATGCAAAAATGCCAAGTATGTTTGTAAAACGCCCAGCTGCTTTCATTAATATACTCCTTTATTCCCCGATTACGAATTCGAAAGTCATTAACCCGACGGTCAAAAATATTACGTCATAGGCTGCAAGAAGACCAAGCCATTTTCCAGCATCGGACAGCCTGTTACCCTCCAGCACATGCGCAGTCAACTGCACGGCCGCGATCAGGACAGGTATCATTACCGGAAACAAAAGTACAGGCAGAAACACCTCCCTGAGGCGTATGTTCAGCACCATGGCTGAGTATAGGGTTCCGATCGCAACGAATCCCAGGGTGGCAATCCCGAGGACAGCACCAAGCCCCGGGAGAAACCTGAAAATATCTATGTTGAAAAAAACACTGAAAACCAGGAGGCTTATAAATTCGATGCCGAAGAGAAAAATAAGGTTGCTGATCAGCTTCCCCAGATATATAGCGCTCCTGTCCACGGGTGCCAGCATCAAGCCACGAAGGGCGCTTTGTTCCTGTTCCGATGAAAATGAGCGGGCAAGCCCCATCATACCGGCAAAGGAAAATGTAACCCAAAGTATGCCCGGCCCCAGAGATTCAACCCTTTGAAGGCCCGGCTCAAAAACAAAATTGAATATTATTATCACGATAAGGGAGAAAACCATCATCGCCGGGGTAAGTTTTCGCGCACGGACTTCTGAAAGCAGATCCTTCTTCGCGATTGTAAACACTTTACCAAAATATTTCATCTGTCTGTTTTTTCAACGTAATTAAAATAAATGGCTTTCAGGTCCCCTGAGTTTAATTCACCCATTGGGTTGCTAAAAACGATCTTTCCTCCGGCGAGTATCGCTAAATGAGTACATTTTTCAAATCCGGCTGAAAGATTGTGAGAGGTCATGATGGTTATCCGCTCATCTGTGTGGTACCTGTTCAGCATATTTTGAAAGTTCAGCACTCCGTGCTGGTCCAAACCGGTGTAGGGTTCATCCAGAAGAAGGATAGACGGTCTGTGCAGCATGGCGCGCGCAATCGCGAGCCGCTGCTGCATCCCCCTCGAATAATTTCTCACCCGCTCATGGGCCCAGTCTTCAAGCCCCACTTCTTTGATCATGTCCACTGCGGACCCCTTACAATCAGCAATTCCGTATAACTTTCCATAAAAAATAAGGTTTTCCTGGGCTGTCAAGTCGCCGTACAGAAACGTCTCGTGGGAGATCACCCCGATCTCCTGTCGCAGGGCTGTTTCACTCTCTGCGTCCTTTTTACCGTTGATGCTCAACTCCCCTTCAGTCGGTTTTAAAAGAAGCGACAGGATGCCCATGAGGGTTGTCTTCCCGGCACCGTTAGGGCCCAGGATAAGCCAGGATTCACCCGCTCTAACGGTCAGGTCCACACCCCTCAGCGCGCGGATATGACCGAAAGATTTAGTCAAACCTTCAGACCTGATAAAAGCGCCAGCCTTTCCCTCATTCATAGATCCACCCTCCGCTTCTCTATGCTCGCGGTGACTTCAAGCAGATCGATTTTCTTTTTCTCTCTCACTGACCTGTATTCATCTTCTTTTACTGTTCCTTTCTCAAAATCATCATCAAGGTCGGCTATTTCTTTTATTAAAGCTTCTTTACGAAATGGAAGAGGCTCGTTACTGCTCGATTCTGACCTTAGATTGCGTTTTACGAAAACTAAAATAAAGATCAAAACAGCAGAAATTAGAAACGCAAAACCGGCAAGCAGTCCCGCTTTCATGAAATTTACCCCTGTTACAGGTAGTTTTTCTATAACCAGATCCAGGAGGAAGTCCTGCTCCAGGTTTTCACCGATAAGGTGATCATAGGGCTCCCCCTCGACAATAAACGACTGTCCGGTCTCAAGCTGGTCGCTTCGAATTCCTGCACCGGGAACCATCAGAATAATATCCAGCTTTTCAGCAGGATAATTCATTTTTCGCGTAAACCCATATGATTGTTTATCAACTTCTAAATCGTAATAATAAACAATCGTATCCCCATCCGGGCCGACAGGCACGCTGAATTTAACTATGCTATCAAGAATTGAAAAGTCCAGCCACTCATACCCCGGCCCGAGAGAAAAATTCTCGGCGCCTTCGGGCAATGTTATCTCAAGTGTAGACTCTCCGTTTCCGACATATGTGTACGGCACACCGTTCCGGACCGAAAGGATCTCCTGGACCTCCAGACCAGAAAACCCGTGCCTTATAATTATGTGATAATTATCAATCAGTACCCGGGATGGATCTTCTGATTTCTCATAAACCTTCAGGTCGATTGACCTCGATGGATTATCCGTATACAGAACAACAGGCTCACTTGAGTACCCTATTTCCTTGTAAACTGCTCTCAGGTAGTAAGCAAAATTCGGGTTTGCTTCCAGGTCCTGAAAATCAAAACGACCTTCTTCATCCGTCAGACCCTGAACCGAATCCAGTAAATTTGCGCCGCTGTATTTTTGAACCTCTATATCAATCCCGGCCATTATTGTATCCTGCTTTGTACCGTTAACCACACTTCCGGTAATCCGCCCTGACCCCGATATTCCCTCTTGCGCGTGTAAAAGCGATACAACAGACCCTGCGAACAAAACCAAATAAATAGAAATATACCATATCCGCTTCATGTTTTCATCCCCCCGGTCTCGGACAATGCCTTGCCGCAATTTGAGCAGAATAACGCGCCGGCCTCCACAGGATCACCGCACTCAGGGCAGTATTTCAAGCTCTGTGCTCCGCAATTACGGCAAAAATCGGCCTCCGTAGTGTTGATGGATCCGCATTCTGCGCAGACACTGCCGAACTGCGTGCCGCAGGAGGAGCAAAACTTACTGCCCGCTGCTGCCCGCTCACCGCAGGCCGGGCAGACACCGGATCCCCCTCCATCTTCACCGCCCTGTTTTGTCTGTATACCCCGCCGCTCTTTTATTTCTTCTTCCAACTCTGCATCAAGCTCCCTCTGGCCCTCTGATTCACCTTCTTCTATCGACTTTATTGCCATGAGAGCATCGGTTTTAAAAGAGCTGTAAAGATCTTTGTAATCATCCTCTGATATTTTACCGGTATGGTAGTCGAATTCAAGCTCGCGAATAGCGGCGTAGCTGGATTCCTTTTGCCAAACAAGCATGGATTGCCAGTTCTCTGTATCATCCAGAACTGTGCCCGTTTGAACCGTCCCCCGTACAACAGGAATCGCAATGATCGCAATCACACCAGCAACAATAAGAACCATAATAATCACCATCTCAAATCTCCTTAGTCAAAATCCTGAAACTCTTGTTCAAATATTTTCTCGTATTTATCATTTCCTGCGCCCTCGATCTCAGTTTGCCTGACTGTTTGAGCGGCGACAAGAGAACGCCGTCTTCTGGTCCATAATATAATTACCAATGTGATAACGCCAGCCCCGGCTGCCAACCCGATAAAGGGCAGTATCCAAACAGTCAGATTAAATCCCTTTTTTGTCGGGGATGAACGAACCACTTCACCGTATTGCGAAACAAAGTACGAAACTATCTGCTCTAAAGTCTCTCCCTGCTCGATCTTTTGCTTGATGGTTTCCCTCATGGGAATCGCCACCCCGCACTCGCTGTGATTGCAGCTATTCAGCACAAGCCCGCAGCCACACTGGCAGACAAGTTGGTATGCCACTTCTTCCGGGGTAAGCGCAAATGCAGACACTTGCAGAAGGAATAAAGCAGGCAAACAGATGATTAAAACAATTGTCCTAGCTTTCATCGGCGAACACCTCTCTGGAATATTTGACCTCCAACCTTTTCTTTTCCCTTCGGTCCGGGAGCATCACCACAATCGTTCCGGCAAAGAGCATGAGACTGCCGATCCATATCCATGCCACCAGCGGAAGGATTACCAGTTTAAAGGTCGCAGATGTCCCGTCCTGCTCATAACCTGCCAGGATCGCGTATAGGTCTTCCTTCAGATTCGATTTTATCGCAACCTCGGAGGATGTCTGCCCGTCAGGCCCTCCATGCACTTCTATGGCGGGATTGAGCGTTACAAGGCGGCCATTGCCTTTATCGATTTTCAGTGTTGCCGATACGACTTCCTTTGTTGCAGTTGGGTATCGCGCCAGGTTCTCATATGTGAAAGTGTAGTCACCAAGCTCAACACTTTCTCCTTTTGAAAGGTTGATCTCTTTTTCCACTTTGAATGCTGTTGAGCCGGTTATGCCGAAAAAGATCAAAACTATCCCTATGTGCACAATATATCCGCCGTACCTGCGCTTGTTGCGCAATATCAGCCTGAAAAAAGCGACAATAGAGCTTTCCCCGCTCATCTTGCGGCGTGCCCTGGTCCCCCTGACAAACTCTATAACTATTGTGGCGAAGACAAAGAGTAAGATCGAAAAAGATGTCAGAGGGACTCCTTCGCGGACCCCGGCTGCATACATCCCGATACTCCCGGCTACAGCAATCAGAAAGGGGAGCAACAGGTTCCTCTTCAAATTTCGGCCTGATGTCCTGCGCCACGCGATAAGCGGGCACAACCCTGTCAGAAACAGCAGCGCAAGCCCGATAGGTACGTTCACCTTGTTGAAAAAGGGCGGACCGACCGTCATCTTAGTGTGGGTAACTGCCTCCGACAACATGGGAAAGATGGTACCCAAAAAAATCGCGAACGTTGCGCCTACCAGCAGCAGGTTGTTGAAAAGAAAACTGCTCTCCCTCGAAATAAGGGAATCCAGCTCATTTGTGCTTTTCAGATAGGTCATGCGGTTGGAGATAAGGATTATTACGGCTAAAAGCGTGACTACGATAAATGCAAGAAAAAACGGGCCGAGCGCCGACTGCCCGAAAGAGTGGACCGATGATATGAGCCCGCTCCTCGTTATAAAGGTCCCGAATATGCTCAGAAGAAAAGTCATGAGTATGAGAACCACGTTCCAGACCTTGAGCATATTTTTACGTTCCTGGATCATAACCGAATGTAAATATGCCGTCCCCGCCAGCCAGGGCATGAGCGACGCGTTTTCTACCGGGTCCCATGCCCAGTACCCGCCCCAGCCAAGTTCAACATAGGCCCACCGGGCGCCCAAAATTATGCCCACTGCGAGAAAAAACCATGAAAATATCGTCCATCTTCTTGTGCTCCTTATCCAGATATCCCCGAGCTGACCGGTTATCAGTGCCGCCATCGCAAAAGCAAAAGGGACTGTAAAACCTACATAGCCTATTAACAGTGTAGGGGGATGGAACAGCATGCCCGGGTTCTGCAGAAGAGGGTTCATACCCTGTCCGTCGACCGGTATGTAGCCAAGCCTGGCGAATGGAGATGTTACAAACGTTACAAGCACAAGGAAGAAAAGCAGCACACCCATCATGATCGCGGTAACAGAGGGCATAAGCGCTCTGTTCTGCCTGCGGTTCGTCAGCAGTACAATCATAGAAAAAACAGATAGAAGCCATGCCCAGAAAAGAAGTGAACCTTCCTGACCGCCCCAAACCGCAGAAACGGTATATGTCCAGTGAAGGTCCCTGCTGGAATTGCCTGCAACGTATGCGACCTGAAAGTCGTCTGTCAGAAACGCATACAACAAGGCTGATATCGCAATCGTCAGCAACCCTGCTACCACGTAAACAGCTTTGTAAGAGCTCGATATGAGCTCTCTATTTTTTAAACGAGCCCCGATTATTACCGCGACTATAGAGTAAATCGATGCCATGACGGCAACTAGTAAAGAAAAATATCCAATATCTACCATAAAGTACATCCTCACAATTAGCTGATTTTATAAAGACGGTTTTATTTTTTTAAATTTCCGCCTCATACTTTGAAGGGCATTTTGGGAAAAGGGCTGTTGCCGCAAAGACTCCTTCACGGCTGTACGTTCCATCCACAACTATTTCAATACCGTTTTCAAAGGTGTCGGGGATAACCCCTTGAAACTCAACAGGCATTGCTGCTTCTCCGTCAGTCACTTTGAACGACAGCTCGAGGGTTTTCACGTCGTATTGGATGGAACCATCAAGTACAGTGCCTCCAAGCCTCAAAGCTTCATCATAAACTTCGTCCCCTTTTGAGAGGAGCTCGCTCGGAGTAAGGTACACCATCCTGGTGTCCCGGACACCGGCGAACACCAGGTACCCTATAACAAGGAAGACAACAGCGCCCCCTATAATAAACTTTGTTTTTTTTGATTTAAATGTGATTTTCATCAGCAATCTCCATGGAAATAATTAAACGGTTCCCCGTGCATTAAATACACCTGTCGTTTCGGTCAGATCCGGTTGCCGTATCGATCTTCAACTTTTACTATTATTTCTTCCTCCGGCAACCCCTGGTTTACGAGCTTTTGAATGTAGTTTTTAGCTTCGACAGCACCTCTGGCAGCGTCACATGTACAGATATCCAACCGCACCACGCCGCAAGCACCGCACGGGCAGTTGAAGTTTGATGCTATTCTCTGTACATCCTGGGCCCAAACAAGGTTGTTTCCGGAACCGGCGTTCAAATTGCCCCTGCTGACATTTGATGCCCTGTTTGGAAATGCCGCAAGAAAATATCCCGCTATTCCCAGAACGATAACAATGACGACAACATAACCGATTAAATTTGATTTCGTTAGACGCGGTTTTCGGCTTACAGATGGTTTTTTACGTTTATTCACATAATGGGCTCCATTTTCCTGTCGTGGTGCTCTGACAGCTGCAGCCTGCCCGGTTTTTACCCTGGCGCCGCAGTAAATGCAGTATTTGCTCTTTTTCGGCAGTTCCTCTCCGCAGTGGGAACAGCGAAATATTTTGTCAATTTCTGCACCGCATTTACCGCAAAATTTACTGTTCTGTGAGTTTTCCGAACCGCAATATCCGCATTTCATGATGCATCTCCTTGATTGGTTTACAGACAAACTTTTTGTTGAATATTTTGATCTAAAAGTTGATAAAAGTATAAACGCTTTATACCCTGCCCCGGTATAGTTTACATACTATAATATAATTTGAATACAACGTCAATAACAACACAAAAAATATCAACTAATTATATGATCTTTATGCTAATAGTGAGCGGGAAATACACCTTGACTTTCAATGATTTGTAATTGATATTTTATATTATTGAGGTATATTTATTTATAAACGAATTATTGCCTTGTATCGGTATACAAAATGAATAGTTTTAAGAATCGTTTAGTCATATTTTTATTTTGTTCAATATTTGCCGCCGGTTTTGGTGTAAAAATTAATGATTTTGGCCTGCTATGTAAGAGTCACGATAAAGTTAGAGAGCCTTATTTAATTACACAATCTCATTTTGACCAGTACTTCGTAAAAAATATTGAACCTCACAATAAATGTGAATTTTCAAGGGTGACATTTCAGGATGAACTTGTTCAATTTAAAAAAATCAATCTAAATGTTTATGCCTTTGATACCGGTAATACAGAAAAAATAAACGTTCTAAATGACAGCTTTCTTTCCTTGACAAAACCCTCAAACAAAAGTTATTCAGCAATTCCAATCTTTTTACAAAAAGAATCCTTTCTAACCTGATCATTGCTCCTGCAATTCCTCTATTTAAACATTCAAGCTATTAAATTGAATAATTATAGGCAATACAATTTCGACACAAATTTGGAAATGGAGTAATGGAAATGAAAAGAATCATATACATATTTTTAATATTTCTACTCGGAACAACCGGGTACGCTGAGACTGTCCAGGATAAGCTGATGAATCTTGGTATTGCAATACCACAAAATAAAGTTGAAGCAATTGATTTTGAGCTCGAAGATCTTAACGGTGAAACCAGATCGCTCAGCTCATACCGCGGGAAAGTTGTGTTTCTCAACTTCTGGGCAACATGGTGCGGGCCATGCCGGATTGAAATGCCCTCAATGCAGAGAGTCTATAACGAGCTCAAAGATGAAGGGTTCGAAATAGTTGCAGTGGATCTTAGAGAAGACAAAAAGAAGGTGAAGAAGTTTATCAAAAAATACGAGCTTACTTTTCCAGTTCTTCTCGATAAAACGGGAAAGGTTGGTGGAATATACGGGGCACGCGCTATCCCCACAACTTATATAATTGACAGAGACGGCTTCATCATAGGGCGCACTATCGGTGCGAGAGAATGGGATACCCAGGAAATTATAACTGTTTTTAGAGAGATACTGGAAAACGGCGTGGAATATGAATTAGCGTCAATGGCGACGAAAGCTGTTGCTGATACAACCGGTGAAGTGAAAGAGATCATGATCGAAACTTTCACCTGGGGTTTCGATATTTCACCCCCGAATGTAACGATCCGAAAAGGTGATAAAGTCAGGCTTACGGTTAGGGGAAAAGACGGGACCCACGGTTTCACGATACCGGAATATAACATTCACGCTCGTCCGTTAAAAAAAGGTGACGAAGAAGTGTTTGAGTTTGTCGTAAACAGTTCCGGAAAAATTAAGTTTGAGTGCAATGTGTTCTGCGGACGCGGCCACAAGAAAATGAAGGGTTATTTAAAAGTTGCGAACTGAAATATCAGACCATTAAATATTTTTTGGTGACAATGCCGTAAAACGATAGGTTTTTTAAAAAAGCAACTTTACAGCATTCGATGCTAATTTTATTTTTTAAAAGGAGACTTCGTTGGATCAAAACTTAAACATTATAATCGCATTCGCGGCCGGAATTATTTCGTTTCTTTCTCCATGTATTTTACCGGTTATACCCTCTTATCTGTCATTTATCGGCGGGGTTTCCTATAATGAGCTGGTCGATAAAAAAACATCAAAATGGGGAATATTCCTAAAATCACTGATCTTTGTTGCCGGTTTTTCTCTGGTTTTCACCGCAATGGGAGTCATTTTCAGCAGTGTCGGTTTTGCATTCAGCGGAGCTTCAAGGATCATCAACATGGTGGCCGGGTCCATTGTAATAGTATTGGGATTGAACTACATGTTCAATTTCATTAAGATCCTCAACATTGAAAAGAAATTGCAGCTCGGTAAAAGACCGCCAGGGGCGGTTGGGCCGATGCTCCTGGGCATGGCTTTCGCGGCCGGGTGGACCCCATGTATAGGCCCTATACTTGCTTCTATTTTATTTCTTGCGGGCATTTCAGGACAGGGGCTCGAGGGGGCTGCTCTTCTTGCTATTTATTCAGCAGGGCTTGGTGTACCTTTTATATTGGCCGGCCTTTTCTTTTCATCCTATCAAAATAGAATGAAAAAATTGAGCAGGCATTTATATAAAATAAAAATTGCAAGCGGCATTTTGCTGGTTGCTATAGGGATACTGATATTTTTTGGAAGCCTGGCACGGCTGAATACTCTTTTCTTTGCAATGGCAGATAACCTGAATGTCTGGGCCGGGGAAAACCCCGCAGGGCCCCGTATAATGTTTTTTACGATCTTTCTCTTTTTTTCCATTGTACTTATTTTTTTCTACATACGGCGGGTTCGAAGAATGAAAGTGCAGAACGGTTTTGATAAAAAAACATCTGTCTATCCGGCCAGGCTGATATTGATCGTAATCTTTTTCAGCGTATCGATATTAACTTTATCCGGAACGCTGGACATCCCGAAATTGATAGCAAACTGGCTGACATTTCAGGGAATATGACGGGTTGAACTGTATATAAATCCTGTTTCTTGCACTTTTTTACCGCATGGGTCATCGTGATTATTACTGCTTATCTCGAAACAGAATCCACTGTTTTCTTTTTATCTTCCCCTCTGACCTCAACAATGAGCCGGTTCGGAACACATATTGCGGCTTGTCCTGGACGTTCGATCCAGCCGATCGCAGAACAAATTCCCCTTGGACAGATCTTTCTAGGCATCGGCAAAATGCGGACCTTACCCCCATCTATCTCGATCCTGGCTTCACCTCTTTCAAGGGGAATGGTAAATACCTCTTTTCCCAGAAACTCGTCATTGGCAATAACCCTTACTGGTTTGCCTCGTATCGATACTACAATAATCCGGTCTCCAGCGGGTCGGAAATAAGTTTTAAAAAACAGTATCCCAATAAGGCAAACTATAAAGAAAATAAGAAGTTTATCTCCGAAGGTCATACGGTGTTGGAATCCTTCTGTGAACACAATGTTTTTTCATGGAAAGACTATTCGAAAAGTTCCGTGCTGATGTACCTCTCGGCTGAGTCAGGCAGGATCACTATTATGTTTTGCCCTGAGTTTTCGCTTCGTTTTGCGACCTTTAAAGCGGCGGCAACCGCTGCCCCCGAAGAGATCCCTGCCAGAATCCCTTCCTCTCTGGCAAGGCGCCTTGAAATATCAAACGCCTCATAGTTTTCTATCCGGATGATTTCATCGATGATCTCTTTGTTTAGTACTTCCGGTATAAAACCGGCCCCGATCCCCTGAATCTTGTGAGGTCCCGGTTTGTCGCCCGAGAGCACAGCGGATTCTGCGGGCTCAACTGCAACCACTGCAATTTCAGGTTTTCTGGATTTCAGTATCTCACCTACACCGGTAATCGTACCGCCGGTACCTATGCCCGAAATAAAAATATCAACCTGCCCATCGGTATCTTTCCATATCTCCTCCGCAGTGGTCTCACGGTGTATCTTAGGGTTTGCAGGGTTTTTAAACTGCTGCGGCATAAACGAGTTGGGCGTTTCTGCGATTATTTCGCGGGCCTTTTCCAAGGCACCTGTCATACCTTGTTCAGCCGGCGTTAACACGACATCGGCACCGAGCAGCGACAGGAGTTTTCGTCTTTCAATGGTCATGGATTCGGGCATGGTCAAGATCAATTTATAGCCTCGGACGGCAGCTACCCAGGCAAGAGCTATTCCCGTGTTGCCGCTTGTCGGTTCCACAATTGTCGTGCCCGGTTTTATCTTTCCCGCTTTTTCAGCTTCCTGCAGCATGCTTACACCAATTCGGTCCTTGACGCTGCTTGCAGGATTAAAATATTCGAGCTTCCCTGCTATTCGTGCTTTGCAGTTACTGCTTATTCTTGAAAGCCAGACAAGAGGAGTTTTCCCTACCAGTTCGGTGGAATCATTCGCTATGTTCATTCTTCAGTTCCTGTTCAAATTTATGGATTTAAGAGGTTTAGTAGAATATACTAATAAATTGTTTTGTCCGCATCTATTTCTTACGAAGTACTTTAACACAAAAGTGGTCACCGCAATTCCGGATCTCCTGAACTTCCTGGCCCTGTTCCTGGAAACTTGCGGGGACGTTTCTTACAGGCTCCCCTTCGTCCAGTAAAATCTCGAGGACGTCACCGGTTTTGATTTTTTCGAGCTCGAGTGTTGCTTTGACAAAATTCATCGGGCAGGTTACTCCCCGAAGGTCAACAGATCTCACTTTAACTTCCTGTACCGAAGAGGCGCCGGGTTTTTTATAAGGCTCCAGTCTGAAATGAAGGCCGGCATCGAGAGATTGGAAAAGGTCTTCCACCCGGGACACCAGTTCTTCAATACGGTCTGTCAGTTCATCGATCGAATCCCTCTCTCCTGAACGCCATTCAACAGCAATATCGATCAGCTCCTGACTTTCCGGTTTGACCCATCCGGGTCCGACTATATGCTTTGTAAAGCTGTTGAGTATTTCCCTGTCCCTTCGTGGTTCGATCCCTGAGGTTATCAGCAAAGCTCTTGCCGCGCAGATAAGCGCCCTGTACAGCTCTTTGCTTGTTTTCCAGGATTTTTTTCCTTTATGAGCTGCTTTTGTTGCTTCTTTTGCCTCATCGATATCCAGCCGTATCACATCCATTACGCCCGCTCCGCATTCACCGGGCCCCCGGCCGGCAAGTGTAAACGGCTCATCCGCACCGAAATCGTAGTAATACTCATCGGGAGGACTATCCGGAAAAACATCGTTTTGTTTGCTGATCAGATTCTCGATTTGACCGCGGGTAATATCGGGTCCTGTTTCGAGTATATCCGACACCAGGGACGGAACGCTTTTCGCGGGCAGCGATCCGATTTTTTCCGCCAAAGAAGCGCTCCCTTCACGGATTTTGGCACCGGAAAGAACATCATAGTAAGGCATTAATTTACCGCCGACTCTTTTTGCCTTTCCCTGCAGCCCCAGATCCGCTATGTAGTGGTGCCCGCAGGAGTTTGGGCACCCGCTTATCCTGATCGTAACATCGTTGAGATTCTGAGAAAAAACTTTTTTCTGCATCTTACCGGATATTGCGGCAGCCAGGCCCCTTGAAAGACACAATCCCAGCTTGCATGTCGCTGCTCCGGTGCAGGCAACTATTTTAGGGCCGCAGTCTCCGCTGACATCGACACTCAAATTATTCAGCTTATCCATAACTATTTCGATGTTCTCGCCCCTGACGCTGCATATCAGAAGGTCCTGTGTTTGAGTTGTCCTCACCGGTCCATCACTAAAATTCCCGGCAATTTGAGCAATTTTAAGCAGG
This sequence comes from Spirochaetota bacterium, assembly GCA_011049595.1. GTDB lineage: Bacteria > Spirochaetota > B62-G9 > B62-G9 > DRHN01 > DRHN01. The sequence goes on from DRHN01000154.1 coordinate 17,584, forward strand.
TCGCAGGCAGGAATATCACCAAAATTTAGGCGGAGTTTCAGCGTGTAAAGTCCAGGCGTCTTTTCCTCCATCACCGCAGTACCCCCCGGCGGCAGGCCCGTCGATGTGTTATTAGACTGATAATTTAATCCAGGCCCGGCCTCTAAACCGGTAATTTGGGGGGGGCTGTAAGGTAGGCCTTCATTCATTATTTGTTGCAGCTCCAGCTTGTAGAGCCTTATGAACTCTTTTTCCCCCGTTTTATCCAGCACATACCTCAGCCTCGCCCTTTGTTTATTATTCCTGTCGCCGTATTTATCAAATAATCTTTTTAATGCTTCGGAAACACTGAAAATATCTTCTACAGGGATAAATTTTTCAATTTTAATTCCGGTCCTTGGATTGGCCCCAAGACCGCCCCCGGCATACACTGTAAAACCGTGCCGCCCATCCGATATGTGCGCGAAAAAGCCCAGATCGGCAACGGAAGCAAAGGCGCAGTCCACGGGGCAGCCTGAGAATGCTACTTTGAACTTACGGGGCAGATTAAAAGAGCTGTTGTCCCGTAGAAGGTACTCGCTCAAGGCCAGGGAACAGCCCGAGACATCGAATACCTCATCCGGGCAAACCCCCGCGCGTGGACACGCCGTGACGTTCCTGACCGTGTTCCCTCCTCCACCCCTCGGTGAGAGTTCGACTTCTAAAAGTTCATCGAAAATATCAGGTGTGTCTTCTATTTTAAGTTCGTGGATCTGCAGGTCCTGTCTGGTTGTTACATGAACGGTTCCGTTACCGTATTCCTGAGACAACTCTGCTACCCGTTCAAGCTGATACGGAAGCACCATCCCGGAGGAAATCCTTATCCGCATCATGTATTTCCCGTTTGTTCTCTGCTCGTAGATACCCATCGGCACTC
>DRHN01000155.1 GCA_011049595.1 Spirochaetota bacterium
ACACCCAGGAAATCCGCGTACGACTTTTCGAGTTTTTTCACCTTGGATGGAAACTCCTCAGGCCCGTAGTACCTGAAAAGCCACTTTGCGTCCAGCACCTCCATTACTTCCTTTTTCTCTTCTTCTCCTATCTCCATGCCGCCCGGAAACATCGGTATGCCCGGTGTGCTTTTTGCCTTGGGCCCTCCATTGATAGCAAGATCGGATTTTGTGTATTTCATTTTTATTCCCCTCCTGAACGGAATTTATTGACTATGTCGTTTAATTTTTCAGCGCGCCCCCTGTCAAAAGGAACAGGTCTTTGGGTGCTGAACTGCCTGACCCTGTCACGGGCAATCTGGTATGTATCCTTCGAACCGGAGCTTTCCCACAAAGCCCGGGGTTCTCTTACAGACACCCTTGCGGCTAAATACTCATCAGAACGCAGCCATTTGAGCGTGTGCCCGGAAGTAAGATAGGCGTCGTCTGCCGATCCGGGCCCGATCCCTTTTATCAGATCAACCGCTATCGTCTCATCATTTATTACGAGACCATCGGCAATCCTCTTTGACATGGCTGAGATCTCCTCGTCCATGACCAGCTGTTCGTGGCTGCAGGTCATTCCGGTCGCGAACATACCGCAGTTGACTATCAAGTCGTTGCCGGCCCCGACAGAACAGAACATGCTGAAAGTTTTTTCCCACGCATTCTGCTCGTCGTGAGCGTGGTTGTCCGAGTTCGGCGCGGTAGTGTGAGACGGGACGTGATAAAAACGCGCGAGCTGCGCGCCGGCAATACGGCATATTGTCGTTTCTGTTGAACCGACAAGGGCTGCTGCGTTGCGCATTTCAGATACCGTCCAGGAGTTCGCGTACAATACTTTTGTTCCCGGGTTCAGCATCTGGGTCATGACAAGCCCTGAAAGGCACTCGGCATTGTTCATCGTGATAAGACCCGCGAGGGTAAAAGGCGCGGACACCCCGGCATTCGGCTCCGGGAGTATCGCAATAGGCACATTGGTTTCCACGGTGTCCATAATTGCGTTTATGACGCGCTCTTCCCAGTACAGCGGGGACGTGGGAGAAAACTGGGTTATCCCGTACACCTTGCTTTTCAGATCGCCTTTGAACGCAGCGCCGAGCATTTTGATGATCTGGTTGTTTATCTTTTCATTGTCAGTTGAAAAAAAGACAGGTTTTCTGCTGTTCTCTATTACTGCTTTCACCCCGTAAATGAGAGAATCAGCCGGGTTTTTCACGTCTTGAGGCATAACCGGGATGCCTATCATATGGATATATTCGAGCTTTTCACAGATCCGTGAAAAAAGCCCGACATCTGCTACTGTGGAATACCGGGTACGCCCTGTTTCCGTATCGACCCAGAAAATAGCATTGTGCCCAGCCGCAACTTTGGATACACCGTCCCCCAGAACGAAAGCGAACTCCCCCTCCCGGTCGAACACTTCAAATGTTTCCGGTATCGACTCAAGTGAGTTTTCAATCGATGATCTGGTAAAATACACAAGCTGATTTTCCATGTCCACCTTGAGCCCTTTGCCTTTCAGAAAGGAAAGCATCCGCGGGTTATATATCTTGACACCGCTGTCCGTCAATATTTCCAGCGACGCTTCGTGGATTTCCCTGACTTCTTTGTCAGAAAGCACCTTCAATGTTTCGAGTTTCATAAATCACCCCTATTAAAATCATTTTTACCCGATTTAAAAAACAACTTTCCTTATCTTCAGCATATCGGCTAGCATACTCAACTCCCCTTTGACATCCCCGTGTACAACGGACCAGTGATGACTGGTGCCGTGTATAGAGTTTGATTCTATAAAATCCTTCATAACGGGATCTATTTTTATCGAGCAGTGAGGGTAGCCTTCCACCCTGATATTTCCCCCGGCAGACTCACCTCCAAGGATAGTCATCTGAAAATCCCCGTCAATGCTGATGAAATTTACTATTGTCACCCTCCCGGGTTTTCCGATAAACTCCATCCACACACCGGATATATCCGATGTGGAGTCCATCAACTCATAATCCGGTATTATGTTAACGCTCCGGTTGCTTTCAGCCATCAGGTAATTTGACGGGCCGGCATGCCCGGTGTTTATAATATTGTCTTGTGTGTCAACGTTGAATATCTCAGTGAACATAACTGGTTTTCCCGTAAGCGCGTGAAGAATGACCATGGCCGTTGTCCCCCCGAGGTCACCCTCGTTCCCGACAACTCTGTCTGACCTTGCCAGACTCTCAGGGTAAAGAACAGGTCTCAACCCCATGACCTCGTGCAGCTCGGGGTTCAGGTCGCTCAGCGCCAGGCCGTCTATCCCCATATCGTTCATGATCTTTTCCATACCTAAAGATGCCCTTGCAGAAGAAAAGAGGTTCTCGTCATTTACACGGCCGTCGATACTGAAATTCGATTTCACTTTTTCAACATAATCCTTGACGTCCCTGTCAGGGACGCTGTCAGCCGCCTTTTTCAGCTGCAGGACCGATATATACTCTACCCTCGGCCCGATCTTAGCGTAAAGCTGGAACTCGTCAACGTAGGTGACTATCATCTGATCGTTCCTGTAAGGAAGGACGCCCAGCTTCACGGTCTTCAATTTATTGCGCACCCCTGCCGCCCTGGCAAATTTTTCAATTTCAGAAAACGGGCCGCCGGCGTCAGGGCTCCCGTCCCCTGTGCTCCCGAAAACATACCTCGGCGACGACCCCATCATTCTGTTTACACCGAAACTCATAAAAGATCCCACGATCCCCGAGTTCCTGAAAAGCTCCATTATACTGCTCCTCAAAGGAGGCTTTTCATACGGGGTGTTCACCCACTCGATTACAGGCACAATTTCCATCAATCTCCTGAAAGGAAGCAGATATTCATCCTCGGACCAAACCGCAAAACAAAGCATGACCGCATCAACATCTTCGGAAAAAAACAGGTTTACAGCTTTACGCGCCTTCTCCATTGAATTCACGACACCGGCGTCGATCAGATCGACTTTTCCTGCCAAACCTTCTTTGATACGTCCGATGTCCTTTTTCAGGGACCGGTTAAACTGCTTTGACTTTTCATCTTTTCCAAGCACGACTTCCTCGAACCACCTTGCTGTAAAAAAAACGATACCAAGTTTTGGCTTACTGTCTTTCATTGCTAATGCTCTCCTTTATTCCGTGCGTTTGTGGTTTATTTAATAGTGCTGAAATGTCAATCAACTTTCAAACCCTTCGCCGTATCGATCAGAGCCTTGACATTTTCCGCCGGCGTGCCGAACGCTATCGGGGTGCCGCTGCTCGATATAAAACCTCCATCCCTGCCCGCCTTTGCGATCTGCCCGAGCACTTCATCCCTGACGTCCGAGACATTTCCGTGAAGCAGAGGCTGCTCCCCGCTGACATTGCCGAAAAGCCCGATCTCATTTCCCGCTTCTTTTTTGATCTCGCCCACATCATTTGTAAAACTTTTCCTCGATTCCTCGATCATTAAACCCCTGATGCCGGTCTCCCTGATATACCTGACAATTGGTGTAACAGATCCCCACGTGCATATAATCGGGTAAAGCCCGATCCTTTCAACTTCTCTGTAAAAATCGCGCTGGATCGGAAACAGGAGTTTTTTATACAGCGCCGGGGATACCATGTCGGCAGACAGGTATGAGAACGACTGCGAATAGCCGTGGGCCCCGTAATCCTTTACGGTCTGTACATATTTCAGCTGTCTTTCATACATTCCTTCCATGATAAATACAAACATTTCAGGGGCTTCGATAAGACTCGTCATCCCCAGCTCAAAGCCCAATATTCCGTCTTCATCCATCAGATCATGAACAGGGCCCTCGGTCGTGAGAAGGATAAACTTTTCCCCGCCGTATTTTTCAGAAAGGATTTTGACATGGTCGAACTTTTTCTTTTTACCGAGTTCCTCCGGCCCGAGATAGACAAGGTCCAGAAACTCATCGATCGCGCTTTTTGATTTAAAGCAGCGTACCTCTTCCAAAAGGCCGCGATATTTTGCATCATTGATCAATTCTTTTTTTGATTCAAAAAAAGCTTCCGCCACCTGGATAAAATCCGGGTTGAACAGTTTCTGTACGCTTATTTCAACGCCGGCAAGCTCTTCCCCGTGGATCTTCCAGACCTCTTTCTCGAGACTGTAATCCTCCAGTATCCCCTTCAGAGCAAACTTGTACATACCCCAGCCGTGGTACCCGGCAGGGACACGCTCCGTCTTTTCTCCGTGCAGTGCCCTGATAACAAGATCTTTAGAGTTCATTGCATTTCCTGTATTGAATTAAACTAAAAAAACCCTTTTAAATTTACTGTACGAATACTCCCGGTCACATGTTTATCGGATAAGAGCCGTACTTCTCAATAGCACTGTAAAAAGCCCGTATGTTTTCAAGAGGCACATCCAGCTGAATGTTATGGGTCGGGGCTATAAGGAAACCGCCACCCGGCCCGCAGGTTTTTATTCGCTCTTTGACTTCATTCTCCACATCCGCAGGTCTTTTGAAAGGCAGGGTGGACTGCGTGCTCACGGTCCCCCACAAGGCTATCCTGTTGCCGTACCTCTTTTTTATAAACGAAGGGTCCATCGATTCGGGCTGTACGGGGTTTAGCAGGTCCACCCCGACCTCAACAATGTCATCGATGACCGGCTCGATATACCCATCGCTATGAAAAGCGACCTTTACGTTTTTATCCCGCTTTTTCAGCTCGCTTATCATGTACCCCATTTTGGGTTTCACCATCTCACGGAAAGTCTCCGGCGACATCAGCAGGGCGTGCTCGCCCCCGATGTCATCCGCGAGCCATAAAATGTCCACCCCTCTCTCGAGCAGGTTGTACCCCAGCTTAAGGTGATACTCCACCGACATGTCCATCACCTTGTGCGCAATGTCCTTGTTTTGAATTATGTCGATCAGGCTCTGTGTTATACCCCTGAGATATTTCAGAGCTTCGAATATCGAGCAGTCGATGATACCGCATATGTACTTCTCCTTCCCGTATTTCGCGATTATCTCGTCGGCGTAGCCCATGTCTTCATCATCCGGGTCGGGAGGCACAAAACTGTCGACGCTGTCATCATCGGCAAGAGGGAAATCCACGATCTCTGTGTAATAGCCCGTCCCATTGATCGTGTCATAGGGTATTTTTCTCCACGTGATCCCCCACTCGTCTTTATAGGTGTCGGAATCAGTGTCACGATAATAGCCTGTGGACATACCGTATGTTAAAAGCAGCATGTCGTGACCGAAAAGCATGTCAAGCTCGGTCATACCCTGATATTTTATCTCAACGTTGCTCTTCATCCCCTGCAGCTCTTTTTTGTATTTTTCCTTCAGCATAAACTCCACTTCCGGGACAAAGGTCGCCATGTAAGGCACCCTGTCCGGCTCTTCGTGCTCCATCGCGGTCTGCATTCTCTCTTTTGACGTCATGATCAAAGCTCCCCTGTTAAAGTCCTGTTTTGGCTAAACCTACTATAATTTTCCATCTATTTTATGTCAACGATTTTCGCCTGAGTTACTAATTACAAAAATAGTATTGCTTTTTTTCCTATCATATTTTATAATAGATCAATTAGTTATTGGTACTTTAAAGTTTTACCCGCCTGAGCCGTGACCGGAGTTGACGCCATTTATTAATTATTCCAGTGGACCACAGGAATTTAAATATGATCTCCATATACGAAATCGGAGGTAACCAATATGACTGATTTTACAATGGTCATTCCCACCTACTGGGGAGGGTCCGGAGACCAGCTGATCAAGAATGAAAAAATAGTTTTTGATCACCCCACCCCGCTCGATAAAAAGGGAACTCTACCAAGCCTTCTTGACAGTTTAGACATTTTAAGTGAAATAGCTAAAGTCAAAATAGCAGTCATCACCGTGCCGAATGAACCCGGTATTTCAAAAGCCGTGAGTGATAAAGTCGAGGAGATAATCGCCCCATATCAATCACGTTACGATATAGTCTCCCTTGACATATTCATCCTGGAAAAAATTGAAAAAGAGCTTCGTAAAAATGGTGTATCTCTGGAGGCCCTCGATCTTATAAATCTCGAGAATTATGCCGCTGTACGCAACATGTGCTCTCTGGCCGGTATTTTGAACGGTACCCAATGTACTGTATTCATCGATGACGATGAGGTATTTATCGATCCGAATTTTTTAGTAAAGATAATCGAGGATCTCGAGCACCCTGTCCAGGGTGAAACCATCGATGCCCTTGCAGGCTACTACCTTCAGCCTGATACATATTATCTTGATGAGAAAAAAGTCCCTGCGTGGCGACTCCCTTACTGGAACAACACAAAAGCTATGAACCAGGCGTTAGACCGTTTTATAGGCACTACGCCGCGGCTCAAACCGGTACCTTTTGTCTTCGGCGGCAACATGATTTTAACTTTATCGACCCTGATGAAAGTACCTTTCGACCCCAGGATAACAAGGGGCGAGGACATAGATTTTCTGCTGAACCTGCGTGTCAACGGCATCACCTTTTTTCTTGACCGGGAATTATCCGTAAAGCACCTCCCTCCCGTCACAAAACGGCCTGCCTGGAAAGGTGTAAGGGAAGACGCAATGAGGTTCATGTACGAAAGGAAAAAGGTCATAGACCACCTTGAACTTTCTCTTGAAGATCTGAAACCCTACCCCGGAATTTTTCTCGGCCCCGATCTTGTTGAACGTATCATTAAAACAAACGAACTGCTGATGGATGAATATGAATCCGGGGGGGATGATGATGGAGTCACCGAATGCCGGGCTAATATCGCCATGGCGGAGAACGACCCGTTTAAAAATGTAGACACAAGGGAATGGCTGAAAAAGCTCACAGCCTGGTGGCGGGAAGTAACATCATGTGCCAAAAACATGGGGATCCCCGGTTAGTTAATCATCGACATAAGCCAAGGTCGAAGAAAAAATACGATTTTCCAGTCTATTCGACGAAATCTTTTCAATTAAACCTGGATATGACGATTTAGACAATCGTATACAAATAACCAAAAAGAAAAAAGATTCCCTCTTAATAGTTCCGGATTATCCCGATACGCCCCTTCATAATAACCCCGCAGAATTAGCCTTAAGTATGTATGTTATTAAACGTAAAATCAGTTTCGGAACAAGGTCTGATGACTGAACAAAAAGTTTGAAAACCTTCTTTACCATTATGGATACCTGTTTTAAACTTGGTGTCAATTTCAGGAACTATCTCTACGACAGAATCTCAAATCAAAACAAAATGCCATCCCTTTCCTCCATCATTCCAAATCCTCCACGATTATATTTGTAGTAATAATGGAAATATTGTATAATTTCACTGTTACCGTTATCTATGTTTTTATGAATACTATTAGATTTCCAAAAGTTATTGAGTAGTTATATAATTTGATTAAGAAAAAATTAAATAACAAAATACAAACATTAAATCACATTTTAAGAGGCCATACCATGGATGTCTTTCAGTTACGTAACCAGCTAATCCAGGATTACGAGTCATACATCCGGAGCTTCATCCATATTAAAGACAAACGAATTAATGAGATAGTAGAAAAAGAACTCTCTGATGGACTGCTATGGCCTGACCCACTTATTCACTTGAACCCCTCCTTTGAACCCGGTAAATGGATAGATGATTTATGCGATGAAGGAATATTACATCCGGAGTGTAGAAATATTTTCCGAATCGATAAAGAAGAGAAAACTACTATCCAGGGGAACCGTTTACGGTTGTATAAGCATCAGGAGGAAGCGATACGAATAGCAACAAAAGGAAGAAACTATGTGCTTACAACAGGAACGGGTTCCGGAAAAAGTCTTTCCTATATCATACCAATTGTGAATCATACACTTAAGCATAGAGATATAAAAAGCATCAAAGCCATAGTGGTATATCCAATGAATGCTCTGGCCAACAGCCAATATGGTGAGCTGACAAAGTTTCTGTGTCAAGGATATCCCGCAGGAAAAGGACCTGTAACATTCGATCGATATACAGGACAGGAATCAGATGAGGAACGAGAAAGGATAATTGAGAATACTCCGGACATACTACTGACTAATTATGTAATGCTCGAGCTGATTTTAACAAGACCCTTTGAGAGAGGCATTGTACATGCTGCACAGGGACTGCAATTTCTGATTTTAGATGAATTACATACCTATCGCGGACGACAGGGGGCTGATGTTGCAATGCTTGTCCGCAGGGTACGAAACTTGATGACTGCGGAACATATGCAGTGTGTAGGTACTTCAGCCACTATTGCTGGAAAGGGATCCGACGAGGAGCAAAAGTCAGAAGTTGCCCAAATTGCTTCTATGCTCTTTGGGGCAGATTTCAGCACCGACGATATTATAGGTGAAACACTTAAAAGAACTACACCCTTCAAAGAAATATCTGATGCATCGTTTGTTACGGAATTAACTCAACGGCTAAAGGATTTAAGTTATCAAACGCCAAAGGATTTTAAATCCTTTATCAGTGACCCCCTCTCTATTTGGATAGAGAGTACCTTTGGTCTTATAAAAGATAAAGAATCAGGGAGGCTTGTAAGAGCGCAACCAAAAACAATTTCAGGCCAGGGGGGTGCAGCAAAAGAATTAAGCAACTTTACGGGTGTAGGTGAAGATGTTTGCGAGAAGTCGATTCAGAAAACATTATTGTCAGCTTATCAGTGTGAGCCAAATCCAGACGCTCACTTTCCACCATCACCATTCGCATTTCGGTTACATCAATTTTTCAGCAGAGGAGACACAGTATATGCGTCATTAGAGCCTGAGAGCGAGAGATATATTACGGTACACGGACAAAAATATGTGCCCAATGATCGCCAGAGGGTTCTTTTGCCGCTTGTATTTTGCAGGGAGTGCGGACAGGAATATTATTGTGTAAGACTCTTTACAGATACTAAGACAAATCAAAGGAAATTTGAGCCGCGGGAATTGGATGATACATTTACGGATGATGAAAGTGAAGCAGGTTTTCTATATTATAACAGTGATAAACCATGGTCTCTTAATCTCGAAGAGGTTCAGAATAGAGTTCCTGATGAATGGCTGGAAGAATACAGTGGAACAGTAAGAATTAGAAGAAATCGCTTAAAGGATATCCCGCAAAATATAAGAATAGGTCTAAGTGGGCTTGAGAGTAATGAAGGAATTGAATATCGCTATGCAGCTGCCCCTTTTCGGTTTTGCTTAAATTGTGGCATATCATACGGTTTTCGGCAAAGATCTGATTTTGGAAAATTAACATCACTAGCGTCTGGTGGGAGAAGCACTGCAACGACCATCATGAGCTTATCTATTATAAGGAATCTACTACATGAAGAAACTCTACCGGAAAAAGCACGTAAACTTCTTAGTTTTACTGATAATCGTCAGGATGCTTCGCTGCAAGCAGGACATTTTAATGATTTTATTGAAATAGGGATTTTACGTTCAGCATTATACAAGGCTGTAAGCGATAAAGGTTCCGAAGGTCTTCGCCATGATGAAATAACTCAAAAAATTTTTCAAGCATTAAATCTTCCTTTTGAGTCCTATGCATTAAATCCGAATGAAAGATATACTGCCAAAACTGAAACCGAGAGAACCTTTCGTGATGTACTCGGTTATCGTTTATATTGTGATTTGAAAAGAGGTTGGCGAATAACTTCCCCAAATCTTGAACAGTGCGGCCTTCTTGAAATTGATTATTTATCATTAGATGACCTATGTAAAGAAGAAGATGAATGGATGATTTTTCACCCCGCCCTGAGAGAAGCAAAACCTGAAATAAGATTTAGAGCAGCTAAAACTCTTCTTGATTATATACGGAGAGAGCTCACTATTCAGGTGGATTATCTTGATCAATCAGCCCAGGAACGAATTATGCTAAGAAATAATCAGAGACTGGCAGGTCCCTGGGCAGTAGACGAAAATGAGCAGATGGTTCATTCCGCAATTGCTTATCCACGTTCACGAAGGAAAAAAGATTATAGAGGGAATGTGTTTATTTCAACACGGGGAGGCTTTGGTCAATATCTCAGAAGAAGAAATACATTCCCAGAATATTCTAGCAGATTATCCTTAGAAGATATAGAAATTATTATCAGCCAGCTTTTACAGGCATTAAGTATTGCCGGTATTGTCACAGTAGTTTCAAAACCAGGCTTTGAAGATGAGGTTCCTGGTTACCAGCTCCAGGCTGCTGCCATGATTTGGAAAGCAGGTGAAGGTACTAAGCCATTCCATGATATTATTCATGTGCCGAATATACCTGAAGAAGGTGGACAGGTTAATCCTTTTTTTATTGATTTTTACAGAACAATTGCATCTGATACAAAAGGCATTGAAGCAAGGGAGCATACAGCACAAGTCTCAACGGAAGAACGAATTATGCGCGAAAAGGATTTTCGGGAGGGGAAACTTCCTATTTTATTTTGTTCACCAACAATGGAGCTTGGTGTTGATATCTCCGAGCTTAATGTTGTCAACCTTCGCAACATACCTCCTACTCCTGCAAATTATGCCCAGAGAAGTGGACGTGCGGGTAGAAGTGGGCAACCCGCGCTAGTTTTTTCATATTGCACAACAGGAAGTCCGCATGACCAGTATTTCTTTAAACGTCCGGATCTTATGGTTTCAGGAGCAGTAACGCCGCCTCGAATAGACCTTGCGAACGAAGATTTAATCCGTGCTCATGTCCATGCCATCTGGCTCACTGAAACAGGTCAGGGTTTAGGCACTACATTATGCGATATTCTTGACGTAGGGGGTGAAGAGCCTACGTTGAAGGTTCAGGAATCAGTGTTGGTTTATATTAATGACCGGGACACCAGTCTTAGAGCATTCAAACGTGCACAAGATATATTTTTAACGATTAAAAATGAACTTGAGGTGGCAGATTGGTATGGTGATAATTGGTTGGATGAAGTATTTGTGCAGGTGGTAAGAAATTTTAACGAGACCTGTAACAGGTGGAGATCCCTCTATCGCGCAGCTATGGATCAAGCCGCAAGGCAGGATAAAATAATTCGTGATGCCTCCCGTAATTACATGGATAAAGAGACAGCGCAGCGCTTGCGCCGCGAAGCTGAAGCTCAATTAAGGCTTTTAACCGAATCGGGTAATGTTATTCAATCAGATTTCTACAGCTACCGTTATTTTGCAAGTGAAGGGTTCTTGCCTGGTTACAATTTTCCTCGTTTACCTTTGTCCGCGTACATCCCGGGAAGAAGGAGAAAAAGAGGACATGAGGAGTTTTTATCACGGCCTCGTTTTCTGGCCATTTCCGAGTTTGGTCCTCAGGCAGTTATATACCATGAAGGATCTCGATATATTACAAACAAAGTCATTCTTCCTGTTGAAGAAGATGGTGTAATTGTAACCAATATGAAACACTGTAAATATTGCGGATATTTACATCCGGAAAGTAATGGGAATTCTCCGGACTTATGTGAAAGGTGTCAGAAACCGCTGACAGAAATATTCCGCGATCTTATAAAGATGCAGAATGTATCCACGAAACGTCGTGAAAAGATAAATTCAGATGAAGAAGAACGCATTAGATTAGGGTATGAAATAAAAGCAGGTTTTCGTTTTGCTGTGATAGATGGTCGTCCAGCATGCAAAACAAGCATTATTTCGAAAGAAGATGTTGAATTAGCGAAAATTACTTACGGTCATGCGGCAACTCTTTACAGGATCAATTTAGGATGGACCCGGAGAAAGAATAAAAACAAGCTCGGCTATGTTCTCGACTTTGAAAGAGGATATTGGGCTAAAGTTGATCAGGATATTGAAGAGGATCCCGAAGATCCTCTCAGTAAAAATACAAAAAGGGTTATACCTTATGTTGAGGATCGTAAAAACTGCCTGCTGTTCGAACCATCTATCGAACTGAAAGAAAAAGAATTAGCTTCACTTCAATCGGCTTTAAAGACAGCAATTCAGGTTTGTTATCAAATTGAAGATAATGAACTTGCTGCTGAGCCTTTGCCGGATGCCGATAGAAGAAAGCTGATACTCTTCTATGAATCGGCTGAAGGAGGGGCAGGAGTGTTGAGGAGGTTGATAGACGATACTGAGGCTTTTGGTAAAATAGCAAGAGAAGCGTTAGCTCTCTGCCATTATGATCCGGATACAGGTGAAGATCAGAAAAGAGCCCCCGGGTTTCGTGAAGATTGTGAAGCTGCATGTTATAACTGCCTGATGACTTATAGAAATCAGCGGGATCATAAATTTCTTGATCGAAAGGCCATCAAAGAGATACTCCTTGACCTTGCAAATGCAACCGTACGTTCAAGCCCAAAGGAAATACCCCGTTCTGAACACTTTGACATGTTATCATCAAAATGCGAATCCGAATTAGAGAGAAAATGGCTTATTTATCTTGAAAACAATGATTTAAATCTACCATCTCATGCACAAAAATTCATTGATAAATGTAATACACGGCCAGATTTTTATTATGAAGGCCTTAATGTCGCTGTTTATATCGATGGGCCTGTGCATAAATATCCTGAACGTCAATTGCGGGATTCAACACAAGTAGAATGCATGGAAGATTATGGCTATACGATAATACGTTTTGCAAGTGATGAGGATTGGAATGCGATAATTGATAAATATCCTAATATTTTTGGGAGGCTAACATGACTTTCGCGCCTGGTTCATTGGTAAGAGCTCGAAGTCGCGAGTGGGTTGTGTTGCCGGATTCTGATGATGAATTGCTCATCCTACGGCCGCTTGGAGGTTCTGAAGATGAAGTAACCGGGATACATACTGCTCTCGAGGAAGTTGAATCCGCGCATTTTGAACTGCCCGACCCTTCACAGATAGGCGATTACAGGTCATGCCGGTTATTGCGGGACGCAGTGCGGCTCGGTTTTAGGGCAGGTGCCGGTCCATTTCGATCTTTTGCTCGAATTGCGGTGGAACCCAGGCCGTACCAGATAGTACCATTACTTATGGCCTTAAAGTTGAGTCCCGTAAGACTTCTTATTGCAGATGATGTGGGTATTGGAAAAACCATCGAAGCTTGCCTTATAGCAAAGGAACTGATAGACAGAGGGGAGGCACAAAAGCTGGCCGTCCTATGCCCTCCCCAGTTAGCAGAACAATGGCAGGCAGAATTGAGAGATAAATTTCATATAGATGCCGAACTGGTTCTATCGAGTACCGCTTCACGTCTTGAAAGAAACTGTGCTGTTGGGCAATCGTTATTTGAAATTTATGACTATTTCATCGTTTCAACTGATTTTATTAAATCTGACCGCAGGCGTGATGAGTTTTTCCGTGCCTGTCCTGACCTTGTAATAGTAGATGAGGCGCATAGTTGTGCCTATGGTGCTGTCGGACGGGGAGGGCGGCACCAGCGGTATCAGCTTATCAGGGGCCTTGCTGACAGCATGGAGAGACACATGATATTTGTTACAGCAACACCCCATAGTGGTAATGAAGAGGCTTTTCGGTCATTACTTTCATTCCTGGATAAACGATTCGGTAGTTTGCCGGAAGTCATTACGGGCCGTGAAAGCGAACCAGTCAGGCGGCGCCTGGCAAGTTATTATATTCAGCGCCGACGTGGAGACATTCGTCATTATTTGGAAAAAGAAACCCCGTTTCCCGAACGGGAGGAGGCAGAAGAGTCATATTGTCTTTCGGATGATTACAAAAAGCTATTTCACAAAGTTTTAAACTATGCCAGGGAAAGAGTTATTGATAAAGAGGGAAACCGGCACAGGCAAAGAGTTCGATGGTGGTCTGCGTTAGCACTCCTTCGTTCACTCGCTTCAAGCCCTGCCGCTGCGGCTGCAACGCTTCGTAGCCGTGCTGCAGTTGCAGATCTGTCTCTTATACACATCT
>DRHN01000156.1 GCA_011049595.1 Spirochaetota bacterium
AGATGTGTATAAGAGACAGATGCCTGACACTCATATTAGTGCTTGAATCAAAAAGATATACGTGCTCAGTTTGGGGCAGCGAGTATATTGTGTCGCCCATCTTCATATCAAACGAAGGCGTGACGATCGCTTTTATCCTGTTTTCATCCTCATATTGAACTATCACTACCGTTTCTTTGCCCAGCCTTTCGACAGCGTATATTTTCCCTTTTAAAGCGCCCTCTTTTTGCGTCCCGGTAAGAGCCATGTGCTGCGGCCGCGCGCCAAGAGTGAAATCTTTTTTGTCGACACCGTCTTTTATCTGCCCGGCCATCTCTTTAGAGAGCTTTACATTAAATCTCGGGTGCTCGAATACATAGTCGCTGTTCCGCTTTTTTATTGCTCCTTTGAAGAAGTTCATGGGAGGCGAACCCACAAAACCGGCCACAAAGATGTTGACGGGGCTGTTGTATATATCGTCGGGTGTCCCGACCTGCTGCAGTTTTCCTGCGGCCATGACGGCAATACGGTCACCCATTGTCATGGCTTCAACCTGGTCATGGGTAACAAAAACCATTGTTATACCGAGGTTTTTCTGCAGAACGGTAATTTCAGCGCGAAGAGACTCTCTAAGCGCGGCATCGAGGCTTGACAGCGGCTCATCCATTAAAAACACCGAGGGGTTGCGCACAATGGCCTTGGCTGTCGCGACCCGCTGCCTTTCCCCGCCGCTCATGTGAAAAGGCAGTTTATCGAGCAGAGGCTCTATACCGAGCATTTTTGCAGTAGAAGTGACCCTTTTTTCGATCTCCTCTTTTGATATCTTTGAAATCCTGAGACTCATGCGTATGTTGTCACGCGCGGTCAGATGCGGGTAAAGCAGCGCTGATTGAAACACCAGGGCCACATTCCTGGCGTGGGAAGGCAAAGCGGTGACATCCTTATCATCAAAGAATATGCGGCCGCGGCTAAGCTCCTCGATCCCGGCAATGCAGTTCAGCGTGGTGGTTTTACCGCATCCTGATGGCCCCAAAAAAACGATCAGCTCCCGGTCATTTATTTCAAGCGCAAGGTCATCTAAAGCGGTTACTTTGCCGTATTTTTTGTGAAGGTTCTCTAATTTAATTTTCGACATTCTCTTACTCCATGGGTTCAGCTATGTGCATTTTTGATATATGTTTCTGCAGAAGATAAACCACAATAAAAGGCGGAATCAACGAGTATATGATCGATGCCGCGAGATGCTCCGGCTCGGGGTGCTGATACAAAAAACCCGAAACAGCGGGCGGTATAGTCGTGGCCTTTGTGCCGTTTACAAGTATCAGTGAAAATGTATATTCGTTCCAGGCAAATAAAAAGGCGATGATCGCGCCCACAACAATACCTACCTTCCCCATTGGGACAATGATCCTTATAAACGCGCCGAAACGTGTGAAGCCGTCAATCCTGGCCAGCTTCTCCACCCGCGGGAGATTCCGGAAAAAACCCAGAAGCATCCACGTGACGAACGGGATGGTCACGGTGAGGGTAACGATGATAAGCCCTATGCGTGTGCCTGCAAGCCCTATTCTTGTAAAAAGTATAAAAAACGGGATCAGAACAGAGATCGGCGGCAGCGCCACCGAAAGAAGCACGGCAAAAAGAAGTGTGTTTTTATGCTTGAACTCGAGCCGCCCAAAAGTGTATGCCAGAGGCACCACCACGGCCATTGTTATGATCGTCGTGGCAACGCCCAATATCAGGCTGTTCAATAAACCCATAGTTACCTGCCTGGCCCCCCCTGAGGGGATCATCACTGCCCCTGATCTTTTTGTATAATGAAACCCGATCACAGTGACCAGCCCCGATATAGTCGGCCTTTTGGGATAAAAGTTCGGCGGGAACTCCGAAATTTCCGCCTTGGTCTGCAAAGCGCTTTTACCGAACCAGTATAACGGAATGAGGGTCCATATGAGGACGACAACAAGGGCGATCACCGTAACGAGTTTACTTTTTTTCACTATTTATACCTCCCTTCGTCCCCACACAAAATAAAGGGCAAACGTTACCGCGAGTATCAGAGCCAGCAGATAAAAAGACAGCGCCGCCCCGTACCCGAGGTTCAGGTTGATGAAACTTTCCTTGTATATCTGATACGTCAGGGTCGCGGACGCGGTGCCCGGCCCCCCGCCTGTCTGCGTAAAAATATAATCGAACACTTTTAGTGAAAGAACAGAGACGATCGCCGTAAAGACAAATAATGTATACCGTAAATAAGGAAGGGTAACGTAGTAGAACCTGCCGAAAGGCCCCAATTTGTCCACTTCCGCCATGTCGTACAGTCGCTCGGGGATGGTCTCAATGTTTGCCAGCAGAAAAAAAGCCACGAGGGGTGCGAGGTTCCAGGCGTTTCCCACAGCGAGCGCCTCGATAACCGTTTTTTGGCCGAATAGATCGATCCTTGTGTTAAAACCGAGTAAAAATGACAACGCTGTGGGTAGACCCGTATACCCCCTCCACAGGTATTTAAACATTATTCCCGCGCCGTATCTCGAGACAGCCCAGGGCAGGATCACGAGTGACCGGATAAATCTTTTACCGGGAAACGATCTGGCAAGGGTCAGCGCGACACCGAGCCCGATCAAAAGTGTGAGAACAACCGATTCGGCAGTAAATCTCAGCGAAATCTTCAAGCTGTTCCAGAAAGCAGGGGATTTGATGACTTTCGCGTAATTCTCCAACCCGATATACTGTGTCCTGTACCCGCCGAAAAAGATAATTTTATGGAAGCTTGCCCATAGAGCGTATATGAGGGGATAAACTATGACAATTATGAGAAATACGAGTACAGGCAATGTAAGGACAAGCGCGAACTGCAAATTGGTTAATTCTCTGATCTTTTGACGCGGCCTCATTTCTTTCCTCTTTTTAACCGTTCGGGTTTATTTAAAAGACGGACAGAATGAAGCCTTCTCAGGGCTTCATTCTGTCCGCTAATCGTCTATCGCTTAAATGCCGTACAGGTCATTCAACTCGTTGATCTTATCGACTATCGAGTTGATGGTTTCCTCAACGTCCTTGTCTTCCATTAGGAATTCAAACAACGTTTCTTTGAGCCAGCTGTTGAATTCGGGCGCCCACACAACGTTCCATATACCCTTCGGGTAAGGTGTGACCGCGTAAGTCTTTACTATTGTGTCGTAATCCTCGGGCCGGGCAAAGAAAGTCTTCATCAACTCTTTATTCTCCGGGCTTTCCATAACACTTTTGTAGCCGGAGAACAGCATGGATTCTTCCACCCAGTTCTGGCCCACATAGATGGCGCCTGTCTGGTCCTTGTACCCGTACCACTCGGCAAAAGCCATGACGTCACGCGTGTGTTCCTCGCTCCTGTCGCGGCTGCTCATAAGGTACATCGCGGAGTCGATCAGCCCCCAGCTCTGTCCTTTGAACGGGAAGGGGATGTCATAACCCGCTATATTAGAGGACTCCGGTTCGTTGAACCTCTTGAAATCGTAAACCTGCTGCGGGCTGTACAGATACTCCCCGGACTCCCAGGCAGCCATGTAGTCAGCTTCGGTATAGGTCAGGACCTCTTTTGGGTACAGGCCTGCATTCCAGGTCCTTTTCCAGTCCCTCAGGACCTCGCCCGCGACTCCGTCCGCGGTTATCTCCGGTTTATGGGTGTCGGGATGAGCTACCCTGCCGCCCCTGTTCAGGACCTCGAAATCAAATCCCCAGCTGATGCCGTACCACTGGTTGAACCAATGGGGAAGGATCGGGTACTTCACTCCCATTTTCCTGAGCTCGGGAAGCTGGTCATAGAGCTCGTCCCAGGTGCCGGGCAGCTTTTCCTCTGCCAGACCGATCTCGTTCATCTTTTTCAGGTTCGCGTGCATGACCCCCCTGATAGATACGAAGTAGGACAGCCCGAGAAGTTTTCCCTTGTATGTCCAGGCGTCAAGGATATTTGGATACATATCGGCTTTGATCTGATCGATGTTGGGCAGGTCTTCGGCCGGAAGCACCCATCCGCCGTCGTAGTATCTGGCTGCCTGGGATGGATTGGAGTAAAGGATATCAAGCGGAGAGCTGGCAATAAACTGGGTTTCCATGATCGAAGGATAGTCACCCGTAATTGTCGCGTAATCCACATTTCCGCCCAGCTCGTCGTTGTAACGGTCCACGTTGGCCTGGACGATGTGGGTCTTGTACTGCCAGCCGCGAAAAGTTACCGTTTCGCTGCTCACCGGGGCGAGCCCTTCACCTTCCATTGCCGGGTAGGATACTGCTGCTTCTTCCACAGCCTCCTCCGGCGCCTCGGCGCCTTTCTTGTCTTTGCATCCTGCAAAGAATAGTGTTGAAGAACTCACCAGAAAAAGCGCGATCATCAACAGCCATAAAAAAGAACCAGTTTTTTTATGTCGCATCTTTAAACCTCCTTAATTAATTTTTTTTAATAGTATTTTGTTGCCTCGATTTTTTCCAGGTTTTAATAAGCAATTTACATCCCGCTCGATTTCCCGCAGGATAAAAGCCCGGCAACATTTTTAAAATTACCTGTAACCTGCCACCTCCTTTCGACATTGTTCATTTTATTTCGCAACGTTATAATACATCAACCAACGCTGTTGTCAAGAAATATTGCATCGATAAGCAGAAAATTGTGTATTTTTTCCTCATCCCGCAAAAATATCAGGACAATACTTCCTTTACGAGCCTGTAATAATATTCGCAGGCCCTGTTAAGCTGGCTTATCTCAACATACTCATCCCTTGTATGCGCCTGTTCTATGCTGCCGGGACCGAAAACCAGCGTGTCGATCCCCTTCGCAGCGAACAACGCTGTCTCACATGTCGCCCCCAGGTCCTTTAGAATGGGCCTTTTATTAAAACATCCCTGATAAACCCGGTCCGCCATTTTTAACAACCCTGAGTCATCCCCTGCTTTCCATGGACCCAATTCTCCGGTTACTTTATAGGAATAACCGAAGGTCCTTTCTTTTCTTTTGATCTCTTCGAACCTTCCGGTGATCTCCTTAATAACATCATCTGTACTTTCATGATACACTGTCCGTCTGTCAATGATGATCTCACATTTATCCGGGATAATGTTTTCTGCCGTGCCCCCTACGATCAAGGAAACCGAAAGGCTTGGCTTCTGCGTGTAATTTTCCATATTCGATCCATAACTTTCAGAAAGCTCCATCAAGCTGCCTATCGCTTTGTTCATATTATAGATCGCGTTAACCCCGCCTGCGGGGTTGCTCGCGTGCCCCGCTTTTCCGAAAGTCGATATTTCCAGCCTGAGGACACCCCGGTTTGAAATTACTATATCCAGGTCGCTCGGCTCACCAACAACAGCGTAATCTATGTCTTTATGTTTTTCAAGAAACCGTATTGTCCCGGAATTCTTTCTTTCCTCATCCGCTACAAAGGACAATATCAACGATCCATTTATTTTATCTTTTGATTCTTTTATCTTTTTTGCGGCGCCGATCATGGCTGCAATGGCGCCTTTCATATCGGCGGCCCCCCGCCCGTATATTTTTTGACCGTAGATCTCCCCGGAGAAAGGCTCATGCTGCCAGTCTTTTTTTACGGGCACGGTGTCCAAATGACCGTTCAAAACAAGTACAGGGCCGCCAGCCGCACCCTTTAAAATACCCGTCACGTTGGCCCTGTCTTTATCGACCGGTTCAACTTTGGCAGGAACGCCTATTTTTTTCAGTATCCCCCTGATGCATTCGGCAATTTTTTTCTCGCTGCCCGGGGGGTTAAAGGAAGGGATTCTGATCAATTTCTTCAACACATCTATGATATAATCGTCCTGAGAGCTCATTTTCTTAAATTTCTTTTACGTCGACGGGCATCCCGGTCTTGTAAGACTCCATGATGGATTCGATCACATTGATCGCGCTTATAGCATCTTCCACGGGCATGACAAAATCAATGTCTTTAAGGATCGCGTCGACAAAATGGTCCAGTTCGTTTTTTAGATCCCCCACGATCCTGTCGTTCAACTCGGGCCAGTGCAGCATGTCCGTCAGCTCGTAGGGCAGGTCGGTGCCCTTCTCCTTCATTATTTCCACACCCTGGTTCATCCTGTTTAGAAAAGCCGTTGATTTTGAGCCGTATATTTCGAGTTTTGATTTGAGGCCGGTCGGAAAATTTTCAGGCAGGGTCCAGGCGTATTCGAAATTCGCTATGGTGCCGTCCCCCAGGTTGGCGAGGACATATATACAATCTTCGCTGTTCCATTTTTTGTTGATATTGACTATCCTCTGGGCGTAGACCCTGGTGATCCTCTTCCCAGCGCACCACTGCACCAGGTCAATATCGTGCACACCCACGTAAAAGAGCATCGAAGTACGCCCTTTAAGCCTCTCGGCCAGAAGACGGCTGTTCTTTCTCTCAGCGCTCAGGTGGATCACATCACCTACTTCGCCGCTTTTGACCGCGTCATACAGTCTTTTGTAACCGGGGTCAAACCTGAGCACATGGGCGATAAGCAGCCTGACTCCGGCCTTATCGCAGGCGGCCTTTATTTTTATACAGTCCGCTGCCGTCCTTGCCATGGGCTTTTCAAGTAATATGTGCTTCCCGGCTTCGGCCGCTGCCACGGCCGGTTCAACATGATTTATGTCCGGCAGACAGATATCCACGGCATCGATTTTCCCGCTTTCCAGCATTTCATGGTAGTCAGTATAGAAATCGCATCCAAAAGTATCTTTTACCTTTTTTTTCACATTTTTGTCAGAGTCCGCAACTGCCGCGAGTTGGGCACCGTAAGATTCGTGATAGATCCTCGCGTGCAGCCACCCGATAAAACCTGTTCCGATCATACCCACCCTCAATTTTTCCATGATACATCTCCTTAGATAGAAATTATATTTTATGCACGCAGGTAACCGCTCTGTGACATTCGAGTTATCCCATCACATCTCCGATCACGGCCAGGGCTGCATCGATATCCCCGGCAGTAATACCGTGGTGGGTCACCATCCTGAAACGGGAGGGCCCGGTGATTAAAAATTTGATCCCCTTTTCAACGACTCTTTTCAAGAACTCTTCAGGCGTTACACTGCCGCCGGCAAGGTCGAAATACACTATGTTTGTCTTTATCTGCCCGGGGTCAACCGATAAACCCGGGATTTTTGCGATCCCTTCTGCAAGCCTGCGGGCGTTGTCATGATCTTCCGCGAGCCTCTCAAGCATCTGATCGATTGCTACCTGCCCTGCAGCTGCGATTACGCCGGTCTGTCTCATCCCGCCGCCAAGAATCTTGCGGTTGCGCCTGGCTTCGGTTATAAACTTCCTTGAACCGCAGACAACCGACCCGATCGGCGCCGAAAGGCCCTTGGAAAGGCAGAAGGTCAACGAATCAACGCTCCTGGTCAACTCCTTCAAGTTCACACCCTGAGCGACCGCGGAGTTGAATATCCTTGACCCGTCAAGATGCACCGAAAGTCCGTGGCGCTTTGCAAGTTCCGCGACTGAGTCGGTGTAGTCGGGCGTAAGCGGGGCGCCGCCGCAGGCATTGTGTGTATTCTCGAGACAGACCAGACCGGTACGGGGCCAGTGTTCGTTATCTCCCCTGACCGCTGCCTCTATATCCTCGAGCCTCAATGTACCGTCAGGCTGGTTCGGTATGGTGTGGGGGTGTATACCCCCCAGCGCTGACATCCCGCCTGCTTCGTGCAGAAACTGATGGGCTTTGTGTCCGAGGATAACCTCAATGCCGCGGGCGCAGTGTGTCAGCACGCAGACCAGGTTCCCCATTGTCCCGCTGGGGACAAGAAGGGCAGCCTCCTTCCCGACAAGCCCGGCCGCGTTCTGTTCAAACCGGTTAGTAGTCGGATCGTCACCGAAAACATCATCACCAAGCTCGGCATTGAAAACGGCTTCCTTCATCGCCTGTGTCGGCAGTGTGACCGTGTCACTCCGTAGATCGATTTTTTTCATTTAAACCCTCAAGCTGAATTGAATAAGATTTGAATCGCGAAATTAATAAATTGATATATGTACAGCACCCACCGGTAATGCTCCACGGGCTGCCGATTAAAGAACCGGTGTTTGATCACTCTTCAAGCATTTCCTTTAAAAGCAGGTAAGCGTAGAGCTGCTGCCTCGGCAGATGAAAAGGCCCCTTCCAGTTGTCCCCTTTCAAGTCCAGGGCAACCGTGCCGTCGCGGTGCAGATAACCGAACCATTCGCCGTATTTTTTGTCAGGAAAATGCTTGTAAGACCAATCGAGCACTTTGTCGAACCAGTCAAGGTATTTTTTTTCTTTTGTAAGATGGTAAGCCAGCAGGGTCGCGTAAATAGTCTCGTTGTGTACCCACCAGAGCTTCATGTCCCACTCTTTCTGCACAGGCTGTCTTTCATCAACATCCACAAAATAAAACACGCCGCCGTATTTATCATCCCACCCTCTTTCAAGGGACCAGTCTATGATCGGGAGCGCTTTTTCTACAAGACCTTTATCATTCCTGTATTTACCCTCCTCCATGATAAACCAGGCTGTCTCGATCGCGTGACCTGGGTTGATGCACCTTCCTTCAGGTGTGTCCATAAACTCGCCGTTGATCCCGACTGTTTCAAAGAGCGCTTTTTTTTCAGGCTTTGCAAAATATGTAAAGACTTCGTCAATCGCGTTATCGATCAGCTTGTTGTAGTCATTTTCTTTATCCGCGTCCCTCAATGTCTGGAGAGTGTTTATCTGGATCATTGCCATTGAGTGGCCCCTGGACTGCCGTGCTTCGGGATTTATTTTTGGCCCGAGACTATCCCCATACCCGGCCCCGGGGTTCTTGTACAGGTCAAGGATCAGGTCCATGATTTTCCTGGCCAGATCGAGATACTCTTTTTCCCCTGAAGCCCTGGCGTACTCGGCAAACGCGATGACACCGAAGGTTTCAGAAAAGAGGTACCTCCTCTTTTGAAGAGGCCTTCCGTCCTCTGTCAACCTGAAAAACATCCTGCCGTCGGTATCAAACCCGTACTTTTTAAGAAAATCCACACCGTGCCGGGCGGTCTCAAGCCACTCTTCGGTTTTTTCAAGTTCATTGTAGAGCTTTGAAAGTACCCATATAAACCGCCCCTGGACCCATGTGGACTTATCAGGGCCGAGGATCTCACCCTTTCTGTCAAGTACTGTGTTGTAGCCTCCGTATTTTGTGTCCACCGAGTGCTTTAACCAGAACGGCAGCGTATCGTTTACCAGCCCGTCGTAGAATAACTGCATCAAACTGTTGATCCGCTTTTTTTTCATTTTATTGTCCTTTATATACTAAACAGTAAACGGCAGACCCCCGCCCACAATGAGGTGAGATCCGGTTATCTGACCCGCAAGCGGCGTGCAGAGGAAAAGCACTACCCTGGCTATATCATCAGGTTTTTCAAACCTTTCCAGAAGAAGACGTTTCCTGTATTTTTCTTTTACCTGCGCCGCCGGCACCCCGGTTCTCTCGCCTGCCTCCTGCCATTCCTTTTCCATCATATCGGTTTCCACATCACCAGGGCCAACAGCGTTGACGAGTATGTGAGGGGCCCACTCCTGGGCAGCTACCTGTGTCAACCCGATGATCGCCCCTTTCGCAGCGCAATACGGCCCGAAACTTTTTGTAAAGCAGTTGAGCTGTGCCACGTAGGACCCGAGGTTGATTATCCTGCCCCATTTCCGCTCGAGCATTAACGGGGCCACCTTTTTCATACATAAAAAGGTCCCCTTTGCCATGATGTCGAGATGCCTGTCCCAGAGCTCCTCGGAACAGTCGAGTATAGGCCTGTCGGCGGAGATGCCCGCGTTGTTCACCAGGATATCGATATGACTGAAATGTTCAACCGCACGGTCCACCATCCGGTCGACATCTTTGCTTTTTGATACATCGGCCTGTACAGCGACCGCGTCTCTTCCGGATGACCGGATCTGCTCCGCGGTTCTTCCTGCGGTTTCCTCATTGAGATCATTGACCGCGATATCGGCGCCGTATTTTGCCAGCCTCAGCGCGATCCCCCGGCCAATGGATTGTCCCGCACCTGTCACGAGCGCCACCCTGCCTGAAAGGCTGATTTCTTTTAACAGATCGTCCATACAGCACCCCGGTATCTTTTTTTGACCAAACTTATTCAGCTGTTATCCTGAGCATACAGGAATCTACCATATCGATCACAGAATGTCAAGTAACAGGGCTTGAGATTCTACCTGTCTCCGTACCGGTCATCCGTCACCTGGAGCTCCTTGTATCTCCGTGCAAAGCACCTGTGAATTGAACACCGGAATTTAAACTTCTATTATCACCTTGCAGCGCCTGTCATCTTCGAGCATTGTTTTGAAAGCGCTTTTAATATCAACAAGGGGATACCGGTGAGTGATAAGAGCGGTGACATTGATTTTTTTATTGCGCAGAAGCTCTATGGCCCGCTGAAATGTGAAAGGATTGCAAAAAGATGAAACCAGTACAGCTTCTTTATAATACAACTCGAAAGGCTTTATTCTAATAAATTCTTCCTGCGGCACCACTCCGAAAAGGCACACTTTTCCTCCGCGGCGGATGAACTTTACAGTCTGGGAAGCAGTTTCCGCTGTGCCCGCGGCTTCGATAACAACATCGGCACCTATACCGTCAGTAGCATCCAGCACAGCTCTTTCGACATCTTCCTTCCCTGAGTTTACCGTCAAGTCGGCACCCAGCTCCGCGGCCCGATTTAACCTTATGTCATGTACATCTGTGGCCAAAACACGGGAAGCCCCGGCCATAAGCGCGAGCTGCAGCAGAAGCAGCCCCATCGATCCCGCGCCCAGGATAACGACCCTGTCGCCTGCTTTCAGGTCACCGATATTATCCCCTGTTTCTTCAACCACACCCGAGAACTCATGCCCCATTATCAGTCTCTCGTCCTCAACAGTCCATTTACCCTCAAAAAGATGGACATCGCTGCCGCATATTCCGCAGGCTTTAACGCGGATCAAAACCTCATCACTGCCGATTTCAGGCTTTTGTAATTCTTCTATTCTTATGTCTTTATGATTATAATAAACAGCAGCTTTCAAGGCACAACCCCCTGATGCGGGCTAACCGCATTCCTGGTTTTAAAAAATTCCTGTTTAAAATGCCTGGAAACCGGAATTATAAATATTTCATATTTTAAAAACAGACGAACCTTGCCGGGTCTCAAAGCTATGCCCAGGCAGACCAGCCGCCGTCAACAATAAGATTCTGACCGGTGACATATTTGGATGCGTTTGATGCAAGGAAAACAACAGCCCCCTTTAGATCGTCATCCTCCCCCCACCGCCCAAGGGGAAACCTGTCGCGAAGTTTGTTTATCGTGTAATCATCACAGATCTTTTTTGTTTCTTCTGTAAGAAAACAGCCGGGCGTAAGCGTGTTTACCGTTATGTTGTACCGGGCCCAGTTTACGGCCAGTTCTCCTGTGAGGCTGATCACAGCCCCCTTGCTCACACTGTAGCTTAAAAGCTCCCGGACCATATCAGGCTTTACGTAATTTCTCCAGTCACTCCCTCTCATGCCGTATACGGAAGCGATGTTTATTATCTTCCCGTATTTACTTTTTATCATATGTTTTCCGACCTCTCTGCAGCATAAAAACATGCTGCCTACATTTGTGTCCATTATCCGGTTCCACTCCGACAGAGAGGTCTTAAGAGTTTCCTTTACATTTGCTTTTCCGACGTTGTTGACAAGGATATCTATACTGCCGAAGCGGGCGACGGTCTTCTCGACCGCTGACATGACATCCTCTTCGCTGGTCACATCAAGTTTCACCGACATAGCCTCGATACCGTGCTTTTTCTGAAATTCACCGCATATACGCTCGCACACATCCTTCCGCCTCGAAGCAATTACCAGACTTGCCCCGGCTTCTGCAAGCCCCTCTGCCATCTGAAGCCCTAAACCGCTCGAGCTGCCTGTAACGATAGCAACTTTCCCTTTTATATCAAATAGTTCATTCAAATGCATTTTTATGTCTCTCTTATCTATTCAATCAAACCCATAACTTCACAACATGCCGCCGTCCTGCGGCTGCTGAATAAGCATACCGACCGCTTCCTCAAGCGGTACTTTCAAACCTCTGGACCTCATAAAAAGCGCGATCCCGTTCAGCAGGCTGACAAGGATTATATTGCTGCACTGCTTTTTACTCATGTGACCTATCCTGAACACATGGCTTTTCAGGTCCCCGAAAGACCCGGATATCTGTATGCCGACTGTTTTTTTCAAATAGCCGAGAAGATCGGACGGGTCGAACTTCCCGCCGGTCGAGGCTGCTGTAAGGCCGTGAGCATGATGCCCCTCCGGAGCGTACATCTCCAGCCCGAATGAAAGCAGCGCCTTTCGCAGTCTGCTTGATATTTCCCCGAACATCCGCTGTCTGAAAGACAGCCCTTCGGTTTCAATGATCTCGATGCTCTTTTTAAGCGCCATTATAGTGTTGGTCGGCAGGGTCACGGGAAAGGGGTGCCAGTCATGCCATTTGTCATAAAAGTCGCACCACACACGAAGATCCGTGTACCATGTAGTCGCCGGTGTATCCTGCAGAGCGTTCAGGAGATCGGACCTCACAGTGATGATCCCAAGCCCGGCCGGGCATTCAAAACCTTTCTGGCACGCGGTCACGGTAATATCGATGCCCCAGCTGTCCATTTCCAGTTTCTCGATCACGGCGCTTGATATTGCGTCGAGCACAAATAGAGCCCCGTGCTCTTTTACGATATTTACAACCTCTTTAACCGGATTCAGGACCGAAGTGCTTGTCTCCACATGGGTCATAAAAACTGCGTCGTATTCTCTCTCGCTTAGAGCCTTTTTAACGGCATCGGGGTCGGCAGGCACATTCAACGGGAACTTAAGTATCTCAACATCCGAAGTGTGGGCCGACACAATATTGTACAGCCTGTCCCCGAACATCCCGTTGTTTATAACAAGGCATCTCTTTGATGTGCAGAACGAAGCAGCGGCTGTGTCCAGGCAGATAGAGCCGGACCCCGGCATGAGAAAAGTCATCCCTTCGGACCCCAGTATTTTGGACACCCGTTTTATTATATCAAGATACTCCTTTGTCCATTCAGGGCCGTAATGGGCAACCGGCTGCCCCTGATACGCATCGAGGATCTCGTCCGCAATCTCAACAGGTCCGGGTATCATTAAGAAATATTTCATACTCCCCCTCCTGTGATCCTTTTTACAACTTCAACGCATTTGTCGTAAAAGATCCCGACATCAACCGAATAGGCTATATATTTTACACCAAGGCCCCTCCACTTATCCGCATTTTCATAAGTATCCACAAAGGTCCCGACTGCGACTCCCCCGCGGACAGATTTTTCAATTATTTCTTTCATCTTTTTTTCGACAGAAGGGTGATCGACTTCACCCGGAACCCCAAGAGACTGTGAAAGATCGTACGGGCCGATAAAAATTATGTCAGCGCCTTCCACCTCCAGCACCCTGTCGATGTTCTCGATACCCTCGGGCCCTTCGATCTGAAGAACAATAACTGCTTCATTTGCTTCACTGAAGTAACTGAACCTGTCCATTGATGAATAATCCGCCGCCCTCACGAACCTGCAGACACCTCTCATTCCCAGAGGGGCGAACCTCGAGAGCATAACGACCTCTTTTGCATCGTCGGCATTATTTATATGAGGGACCTGTATGCCGCAGGCACCGATATCGAGGACTTCACCTATTAATGAAGAATTATCTTCTTTAACCCTTATTATGGGAAATATCCCGGTGACCTCGGCGGCACACAAGAGATTTTGCACGGTCTGGACGCTGTTGGGGCCGTGTTCAAGATCGATGATTACAAAATCGAACCCGCCGCGGCCCATAATCTCGATGAAAGCCGGGTCAGAGGTTTTAGAAAAAATTCCCGCTACAAAATCATCCTTCAGTTTCTGCTTAAAATCCCTGATCATTCCAACATTCACTTCCTATCCCCTTTACATTGAAATATCAGTTCCTTTTACTGCTTCTTACTTCCCGCTTTCACCGCAGCAGAATAATTGTTTTCGAGATTATAATACGCCTCATTCTCTTTAGCAAGTAAATTAGTTAATTGTTTAACACGGTTTTGTATTCTCAATTAAAAGTTGACAAAAACCGTGTCAACTCTTATTATTGGCAATCAATTACCATACATCTTGTGTTCGAGCCAGGGTCCGGATCTGGATACAAGGACTGCTCACACAGCAGATTCCCATCACACGAAATCTCCGGGAATCTGTGGAATATTCCAGAGGAGTGTAAAACATGGGAGATTTTATCATACCCTTTGAAAAACCCAAACCGGACATCGAGAAATTCCTCGACGCGATGAGCGGGAAAAAGATACCCCGAAAAGCCCCTATAATGGAATACATCATCGATAACGCCTTGATGAAGACTATACTCAAGGAGATGATGGGGAGAAAATGGGTGGAAACCTCCGATAAAACCGAATATATCGGAGGTCAGATGGAGTTTTCAAAAGAAAACATCGAAATAATAAACGCCTGGCTTGACAACCAGATAGCTTTCTGGTACCGCCTGGGATATGACTTTGTTCGGGTTGAAGTCAGCCTCCCTCTCCCGGCAGTCTCACACGTCACGCAGGACACAGCCGAAGGCTGGGAGGACCACAACAGGGCCTGGCAGGGATTGGAACCGGGTGTTATCCAGTCAATGGAGGATTTTGAAAAGTACCCCTGGCCCCGGATTACCGACAACAATTTTTACATACATGATTACATATGCAAGCATTTGCCCGACGGTCTCGGTTTTATAACCTGTCACGCAGGCGGGGTGTACGAACACGTGTGCCGGCTAATGGGCTACGAGGGTATGTGCTATGCTTTGATCGACAACCGGGAACTTGTAAAAACTGTCACCGACAGGGTCGGCGGGCTGATCTATGATTACAATAAGAGGCTCATCGAATTCGATAAAATCTCCGCGATATTCCAGGGTGAAGATTTCGGGTTCAACACCCAGACACTTATCTCTCCAAAAGACATCAGGGAATTTTTTATCCCCTGGCACAGCAAATACTCCCGGCAGGCGCACAGCGCCGGGAAACACTACTACCTGCACAGCTGCGGAAAAGTAGAAGACTTGATGGATGATTTTATAGATGATGTAAAGATAGACGCCAAACATTCATTTCAGGACAATGTCTGCTCAATAATAGAGTACAAGAAACGCTGGGGGGATAAAATCGGTCTTCTCGGGGGTGTTGACGTTGACAAGCTCACATCCTATGATCCCGACACTCTTCGAAAATACGTAAGGTATATTATCGATAAATGCTCCCCCGGCGGACGGTTTGCCGTCGGGGCCGCTAACTCGATCCCGAGTTATATCCCTGTTGAAAATTACCTTACCATGCTCGATGAAGCGTTCAGGTGAAGACTATGATGACTCGATGACCATTTTATCTAAAAGGAGATCAGTCAACCCATGAAAAAAATTGCCTTGATATCAAACGGAGACTTCCGTCAATCCGCTTCAAAAGTATGCTGGCCAAAGCAGGAGCACACACTGAATGAGGTCGAAAAGGCCTTTAAGACGATAGGCGTCGATACCTTCAGGGCGAACCCTTTCAAGAAAGAACAGGAGCACGGTTTTCTAAACACCCAGGCTGAAACCTGCGAGGTTTTTGCGGGACTTGATCCTGCCGTACCGGTGGTTGTAGTTCTGTCATGCTGGGCTTATGCACACCATGTCGCGTCTTCGTTTAAACTGCACCGTGGGAATATCCTGCTGCTGGGCAATTTCGACGGAACCTGGCCCGGCCTTGTAGCGTTATTGAACCACTCTGCCACCCTCGAGAGAATGGGCATCAGACATTCAAGGGTATGGAGCGATTCTTTTTCAGACGACCGGAAATTCATAAACAATCTTAAATCCTGGATCAATGACGGTTCTATAGAATACAGTACGGAACATATCACCAGCCTCAAGGACCTCGATCCGGCGAAGGGCTCGGGCCAATCAGGGTTTGAGATGGGGCAGGAGCTTGCCGCCGATATATTGAAAAAAAAGCGGATCCTGGGGCAGATGGACCCCGGGTGCATGGGTATGCTGAACGCGGTCATCAGCCCCGACCGGCTCGCGCAGATAGGGATGCCTGTTGAACTGCTCAACCAGTCGGACCTGCTCGCGGAAATGTCTATTGTCCCGGATGAAACAGCTGAAAAAAACCTGAACTGGCTCAAAGATTCAGGCACGAATTTTCACTGGGGTTCCGATCATGATACTGACCTTGTTGAAAGCCAGGTCCTGGAGCAGATGAAGATGTACGCTGCAGCCGGTGCGATATACAAGAGGTACGGATTGAGCGCGATAGGGATACCCTACCAGGTTGGGCTCGTGCGCTGCACGAGCGCTTCCGACCTGCCGGAAGGTATGCTGAACAACTGCGACAGGCCCGACATCATCGACCCGGAGAGCGGCGAAACGATAGCCGAAAACCTGCCTGTTGCACATTTCAACGAAGGCGATCTCGGGTCTGCTGTACCGCAGGTACTGATGCGCGACATTCTCATAAAGAAAAACATGCCGCCCGAGACAACTCTTCACGATGTAAGGTGGGGGGACATGTGGGAGGACCGGTTCGTGTGGGTGCTCGAGGTTTCCGGGGGAGCGCCGCCCGCTCACTGGGGGGGCTGGAACAACACCCATGTGTACAGACAACCTTCAATGTATTTCCCAAAAGGCGGGGGGACGTGCAGCGGAGTATCAAAACCGGGGGCCATTACCTGGGCGCGCTTCTACGAGAGCTTCGGTGAGATAGGGATGGATGCAGGGACAGGCGAAGTGGTCGAGCTCCCCGATGAGGAGGTAAAAAGGCGCCTTGAATCCACGACAAAAGAGTGGCCCGTGGCGAACGTCTTTATCCAGGGATATGAGAGGGACGAACTGATGAGCAGCCACAAGTCGAACCACATAACCATATGTTACGGGGATATTCTCCGGGAACTGGCATCAGCGTCAAGCGGGCTGGGAATGAACGTTAACGTTGTCGGCGACGCGAGAAAAA
>DRHN01000157.1 GCA_011049595.1 Spirochaetota bacterium
CATCGGAGAATCATCTTTCAAAGGTGATGCAGCGGCTGGTCAAAGGGAAGCTTATCGAATCAAAACGAGGCCCTACCGGAGGTTTTGTAATATCCAAACCTCTTGATAAAATAACATTCATGGAGATATATGAGTCTGTTGAAGGTAAATTCGATTTAAATACATGTTTATTTGTGCACTCTATTTGTAATGGAAAAGGGTGTATTTTAGGACACATGCCTGAAATGATCCATGACCAAGTTCAAGATTATTTTATGAAAACAACATTGCATGAATTTAAAAACGGATTTTTCTCAGATCATATTTAAGCGATTAAAATTTAATTTTTATAAAAGGTAAAAAATATCAGCCAAACATGCATGGTGCTGCAGCCAAAAACGAATAATTATGGAGGATTTGATGGACAATAAATATGAAAAAAAATCGGTTGATCCGGCTTCCCAGGCGGCTTTAAAAATAGCGGAAGAAAAAGGCATGACTACCGCCTGGGACAGAGAAGAGGCCCAGAAACCGCACTGCGGGTTCGGGGAATTAGGTGTCTGCTGCAGAATATGTGATATGGGGCCCTGCAGGATCGACCCCTTCGGCAACGGCCCCAGCCTGGGCGTCTGCGGAGCCGATGCGGAGACGATTGCCGCCAGGCATTTAATAAGGCAGGTCGCAGCAGGGGCAGCCGCGCATTCCGACCACGGCAGGGATATTGTACACACTTTGAAACTCACAGCCCAGGGGAAAGCGGAAGGGTATGAGATAAAAAGCCCCGAAAAGCTCAAAAGAATTGCCAGGGAATGGGGTATCGGGATAAAGGACAAATCTATCAATGATATCGCGCTGGAAGTAGCCGAAACCGCGTTGGGCCAGTGGACACAGCAGGAGGGAGAGCTTAAATTCGCGACCACGCGGCCCCCCAAAAAAACAATTGAAAACTGGAGGAAACACGATCTAATTCCGCGCGGAATCGACCGGGAGATAGTGGAAACATTACACCGCACTCACGAGGGTGTTGATGCTGATTACAAGAACCTGATCCTTTTTGGACTGAAGACATCAATGGGTGACGGCTGGGGCGGCGCCATGATCGCAACAGAGCTTGGAGATATTCTTTTTGGTGAGCCCGCACCTGTGAGAAGTCAGGTAAATCTGGGTGTGCTGCAGGATAAGGAAGTAAACATAGTTGTCCACGGACATGAACCGACCTTGTCTGAAATGGTCGTCCTCGCGTCCCGCGATAAAGAACTTTTGGATCTGGCAAAGCAATACGGGGCTGACGGGATAAATGTAGGCGGTATCTGTTGTACTGCCAACGAGATCCTCATGAGACAGGGAGCGCCGGTTGTCGGTAATTTTTTAAACCAGGAATTGGCAATTGCGACAGGCGCGGTTGATGTAATGCTTGTTGATGTTCAGTGTATAATGCCGGCCCTGTCTGAACATGTAAACAGGTTTCACACAATATTGATAACTACAAGTAAAAAAGCAAAAATATCAGGTGCCAGGCACATACAATTCTCGGAGGAAAAGGCGTACAGTATTGCAAAGGAAATAGTAAAAATAGCAGTCGAGAATTATAAAAAGCGCGGCAAGGTAGATATCCCGAAAAATAAAACAGATCTTGTCGCCGGATTTACGGTTGAAAATCTATTTCATCATCTTGGGGGCCGCTACAGAGGCTCCTTCAGGCCGTTGAACGACGCGATTATTTCAGGACGGTTTCGTGGAATAGCCGCCGTAATAGGGTGCAATACAGTAAAAAAAGTACAGGACGAGAGCCATTTGAAGATGGTGACCGAACTGCTTAAAAATGATGTCTATGTCGTTATGACAGGTTGTGCCGCGACAGCGTGCGCAAAGATAGGTCTCATGCAGCCCGAATCGGCAAAAGAGTATGCGGGAAAAGGTATCCAGGAAGTCTGTGAAACTGTCGGATTACCCCCGGTACTGCATCTGGGCTCCTGTGTGGACAACAGCAGGATCCTGGTTGCTCTTTGCGAATTAATCAACGAAGGAGGGCTCGGAGAATCTCTGTCAGACCTGCCGGCTGCCGGGGCGGCTCCGGAAGCTATGTGTGAAAAAGCAATAGCAATAGGCTTTTATGCTGTTGCGTCCGGCTGTTTTGTCTCATACAGCCCGGCAATGAGGGTAATGGGCAGTAAGAAGCTGACCGATTTTTTAACTGATGAGGTGGAAGAAATTACAGGCGGCAAGTTTTGCTATGAAAGTGATC